>CAUUXN010000060.1:0-10487 GCA_963548985.1 uncultured Haemophilus sp.
CCGCGACCCCCTGCGTGACAGGCAGGTATTCTAACCAGCTGAACTACCACTCCGCTAAGTGCTGGGTATAATAATGATGAACGTTAAAACCGTCAATCTTTTTTTTCTTTTTTATGTTTATCTGATTAATAGATAACCGATTAATGTGAGGTTTCATCCCCCGTACGAATAGACCAAAAACATTTGCCATCGCTTTTTTTATTGACCAATTTAATGAAATCTAAATGGGCTTGGAGTTCATCATCGGTGGGTTGTAACACTTTTAAATTTTGCGAAAAATTGACCGCACTTTGAAGATCTTGCATATTGGTACCAGCTTGGATAATTGGACTATCCGCATGATCTTCATCAAATAGGCTGGTTTGCCCGCCTGTCATGGATAAATAAACGTCGGCTAAAATCTCCGCATCCAGTAAGGCCCCGTGGAGCGTGCGTTTGCTGTTATCAATGCCTAAACGATCACACAACGCATCTAAGCTATTCCGTTTTCCAGGATACATTTGGCGTGCCATTTGCAACGTATCGGTAACAAGGCAAATATCGTTCGTTTTGATATCTAACCCGAGTTTACGGAATTCATAGTCCATAAAGCCCACGTCGAAGGGGGCGTTGTGAATCAGTAGTTCAGCACCACGAATGTATTTAATAAAATCTTGTACAATTGTTTTGAAATCTGGTTTATCTGCCAGCATTTCATCCGTAATACCGTGAACTTTAATGGCATCGGGATCAACCAAACGATCTGGCTTAATATAAATATGGAAATTATTGCCCGTATATTTGCGATTGATCATTTCCACCGCGCCAATTTCAATAATGCAATGTCCTTCGTAATGTGCGCCAATTTGGTTCATACCGGTGGTTTCAGTATCCAGTACAATTTGGCGATCCGGATTTATCATTGTTCTACCTATCTGTTTCCTTTAAAATACTGCCTATTTTACACAAGCTCGAATTAGTTATGCAAAAACAGATTGAAATTTTTACGGATGGATCTTGCCTAGGTAACCCGGGAGCCGGTGGTATAGGAATTGTCCTTCGCTATAAACAGCATGAAAAACATATTTCAAAAGGGTATTTCAAAACCACCAATAATCGCATGGAATTACGAGCAGTGATTGAGTCTTTAAATAGCTTAAAAGAGCCTTGCCATGTGACGCTTTATAGCGATAGCCAATATATGAAAAATGGCATTACACAATGGATTTACAATTGGAAGAAAAACAATTGGAAAGCCAGCACGGGCAAAGCAGTAAAAAATCAAGATTTATGGATTGCGTTAGATCAGGCGATTCAAACCCATAACATTGATTGGCAGTGGGTGAAAGGCCATTCTGGCCATCGTGAAAATGAAATTTGTGATGAATTAGCCAAACAAGGCGCAGAAAACCCAACTTTAGAAGATATTGGTTACGAAGGCTAGTCTGCACCTGGTTTTAAAGTGCCGTTATTCTTGATAACGAATTAAACCTTCCTGCTGTGTGGTGGCAATTAGTGTGCCATCTGCAGCAAAAATTTGTCCTCTCGCTAAACCACGTCCTGCAAAAGCATTGTTACTTTCAATGGCATGTAAGTGCCAATTATTTAAATTGAAAGGGCGGTGGAACCAAATACTGTGGTCGATCGTGGCTACTTTCATCCCTTTCTGTAAAAAGCCTTTCCCATGTGGGTGAAGTGCGGTCAAAATACAGTGGAAATCAGAAAAATAGGCCAAGAGACATTGTTGAGTTTGCAAATCTAATGGTGCCTCTCCATTGGTTTTAAACCAAGCATATTGTTCGGGGGGGAGTTCTCGACCATCAAATGGATTGTTCAAATATCGGCTATGAATTTGAAATGGTCGTTCTTGGGCAAATTTTTCACTCAAGCTTTCAGGCAAAGTTTGCGCCACTTTTAACATCATTTCGTGCTCATCAATACATTGCTCAGGGCCTGGTACTTGTGGCATGGCGGATTGATGATCGAAACCTTCTTCAGGTACTTGAAATGAGGCGGTGACGTGGCAAATCACATTTTTATGCTGAATCGCTTTTACGCGTAATGCAGAGAAGTTGCGACCTTCACGTAAGGTTTCCACATCGTAAATAATCGGGTATTGGCTGTCGCCTGGTGCTAAAAAGTAAGCATGGCAAGAATGGAGTACGCGCTCAGGCGGGGCAACTTGCATCGCGGCAGAAAGCGATTGTGCCACGACTTGACCGCCAAACACTTGACGAAAACCTAAGTCTTCACAGGCTCCGCGAAAGATAAGATCATCAATTTTTTCTAATTTTAACAATTCGATAAGTTGATTTAATTTATCCGACATTATTTTTTCCTTTTATAAATACAAAAAGACCGCATAGTTATGCGGTCTGAAGTGTTTTTATACGTTAAAGCGGAAGTGCATAACATCACCATCTTGGACGATGTAGTCTTTACCTTCTAAGCGCCATTTACCCGCTTCTTTTGCACCGTTTTCACCTTTGAATTGGATGAAGTCATCGTAAGCAATCACTTCTGCACGGATGAAGCCTTTTTCAAAGTCAGTATGGATTACAGCGGCTGCTCTAGGGGCGGTTGCACCAACTGAAACCGTCCATGCGCGCACTTCTTTCACGCCCGCAGTGAAGTAGGTTTGAAGATTTAATAAAGCATAACCTGCACGAATTACACGGTTTAAGCCAGGTTCTTCAATGCCAAGATCTTGTAAGAATTCGATTTTTTCGTCGTCATCAAGTTCCGCAATTTCAGCTTCAATCGCTGCACATACAGGCACCACAACAGAGCCTTCTTTTTCTGCAAACTCACGTACTTTGTCTAAATACGGGTTATTTTCAAAACCGTCTTCATTTACGTTCGCAATGTACATGGTTGGTTTTAATGTGAGGAAGTTATAGCTTTTAATCGCCAATAATTCATCTTTATCTAAAGGAACAGAACGAATCATGCCTGCTTCAGAAAGTACAGGAAGGATTTTCTCCATTACAGAAAGCTCAAATTTTGCGTCTTTATCGCCGCCTTTTGCACGTTTTTGTAAACGTTGGATTGCACGTTCGCAGCTGTCTAAGTCAGCAAGGGCTAATTCGGTATTGATGGTTTCGATATCGCTTAATGGGTCGATTTTACCCGCAACGTGCACGATGTCATCATTTTCAAAACAACGAACAACATGACCAATTGCATCAGTTTCACGGATGTTAGCTAAGAATTTATTACCTAAGCCTTCACCTTTACTTGCACCCGCAACCAAACCTGCGATATCCACAAACTCCATGGTGGTGGGTAATACTCGTTCAGGTTTAACAATTTCCGCTAACGCATCTAAACGCGGATCCGGCATTGGTACCACGCCAGTATTGGGTTCGATGGTACAGAACGGATAGTTTGCCGCTTCGATACCTGCTTTGGTTAATGCATTAAAAAGGGTAGATTTACCGACGTTTGGCAAACCAACGATACCACATTTAAATCCCATGATGTTTTCCTTATTGTGAGCGTAAGTGCGGTTAAAATTTATGGTGTTTTTTCACCGCACTTTTGAGTTAAATTTTAAAACTGTTTAAGCGATTGGTGGCTTTCACCATGCCTTCTTTGAAAAGCAATTCAATGCAATCGGTGGCTTCGTCTAACGCTTTATCGAGTGCTTCTCTTTCTGCAGGCGCAGGTTTGTTAAGCACAAAGCCTGAAACTAAATCACGGTGTCCAGGATGGCCAATACCAATGCGTAAACGATAAAAATTGTTGCTATTACCAAGCTGAGCCACAATATCTTTTAAACCATTGTGTCCGCCATGTCCGCCACCTTGTTTTAATTTTACGGTGCCTGGCGGTAAATCTAATTCATCGTGTAGCACTAAAATTTCTTCTGGTTTGATGCGATAAAAATTAGCAAGTGCACCCACTGCTTTTCCGCTTAAATTCATAAACGTCGTTGGCACTAAAAAACGGACTTCTTTGCCGTTAATCAGTGTTTTTCCTACATAACCGAAGAATTTATTTTCTGCATTAAGCGAAACATTAAAGCGACGAGCCAAACGCTCAATCAACCATTCACCTGCATTGTGGCGGGTTTCCGCATATTTATCGCCAGGGTTTCCCAGCCCCACGATGAGTTTAATTTCAGACATAGTTTTCTGCTTGAATAAAAATAGTGGCGTATTGTAGCGAAAAAGGGCTAATTTCTCAATCTATAAGGCTAAGACTAAAACGCCTGAGAGAATTAATAGACTTCCTATCACTAATTTCATACTTAAAGGTTCGCCTAACAATACCACGCCTAAAATAATGGCAATCACGACACTGAGTTTATCTATAGGGGCAACCCAAGAGGCGGGCGCCATTTGCAACGCACGATAATAACAAAGCCAAGATAGACCTGTAGCAATACCGGAAAGAATTAAAAAGGTGAGAGGTTTTGCCGCAATATGTTGTGGCAGTTGCCATTCGTTACGTGCGCTAATGATACCCGCTGTAACGAGTAACACCACAATTGTGCGGATAAAGGTCGCGAGATTGCTGTTAATGCCTTCAACCCCTAATTTGCCTAAAATAGCGGTAAGTCCAGCGAAAAAGGCTGAACCAATGGCAAAAAATACCCAATTCATGATGAACTCCTGATTTTATCGTTAATATTGACCGCACTTTTCCGCTATAATAACGGAAAACTCATTAAGACAGAATAAGACATGAACCAAATAAATATTGAAATCGCCTATGCCTTGCCGGATCGCTATTATTTAAAATCCTTCAAAGTGGATGAAGGCACGATGATCCAAACGGCTATTTTGCAATCAGGCATTTTACAACAGTTTACTGAGATTGATTTGCGCGAGAATAAAGTCGGGATTTATTCCCGTCCTGCAAAATTAACCGATCAATTAAAAGATGGCGATCGTATTGAGATTTACCGTCCATTATTAGCCGATCCTAAAGAAATTCGTCGTAAACGTGCAGCAGAGCAAGCCAAAGCCGCACAAGAAAAAGCCCAACAAGAAAAACAGGAAAAGGAGTAAAAAAATGACCGCACTTTCCAACCAATATTGTCTGCCTGATGGCATTACCCCTGAAATTTTCTTGCGTGATTATTGGCAGAAAAAACCATTGATTATTCGTAATGGTTTGCCTGAAATTGTTGGACAATTTGAGCCTGACGATATTATCGAATTAGCACAAGGCGAAGAGGTGACCGCGCGTTTAGTGAAAACCTTTTCAGAGGATAATTGGAAAGTGTTTTTCAGTCCGCTATCCGAAGAAGATTTTGCAGATGTACCCGAAAAATGGTCGGTGCTCGTACAAAATCTAGAACAATGGAGTACAGAATTAGGTCAGCTTTGGAATAAATTTGGCTTTATCCCACAATGGCAACGCGACGATATTATGGTGTCCTATGCACCTAAGGGTGGTTCCGTAGGTAAGCATTATGACGAATATGATGTGTTCTTAGTGCAAGGCTATGGCCATCGCCGTTGGCAGTTAGGCAAATGGTGCGATTCTTCCACTGAATTCAAACCGAATCAGCCGATTCGTATTTTCGATGATATGGGCGATTTGGTGATTGATGAAGTGATGAATCCAGGCGATATTCTTTATATTCCGGCTCGTATGTCACATTATGGTGTGGCAGAAGATGATTGTTTGACCTTTTCTTTTGGCTTGCGTTACCCGAATTTAGCTGACATTTTTGATAACGTGAATAAAGCGTTTTGTCATCAAGATCCTGAATTGAATTTAAGCGAATTCCAATTACCGTTACGCTTAACGCAATCAGAGCAAAGTACGGGCAAATTGGCGGATGAAAATATTCAAGCAATGAAAAAGCAATTCTTAGCGAAATTGGCAGAGTCAGAAGCCTTTGATGCCTTGTTCAAACAAGCAGTAGCAGGCACAGTGAGTTCACGTCGTTATGAAATGTTGGTATCCGATGAAATGTCCGATCCTGACGACGTGCGGTCAATTTTAGAAGAGGAACAAGGTGTATTAATGCAGGACAATAACTGCAAATTGCTTTACACCGAAAATCCGCTCCGCATTTATGCGAATGGCGAATGGTTGGATGAAGTAAATGTCATTGAAGCAGAAGTGTTGAAACGTCTTTCCGATGGTGAAGCGCTAGATTGGGCATTCTTAAATAATTTAGTGAATGATACGGAAGATCCTGAAAGTACAATGGAATTATTGCTCGATTCGATTTGTAACTGGCTGGATGACGGTTGGGTGTTGATTGAATAATGTCTGAAAACATTTACTCCGTTTCCCAGCTTAACAGCGCCGCTCGCCAAATGTTGGAAGGGAATTTTTCACAGATTTGGCTTACAGGGGAGATTTCTAATTTCACTCAACCGGTGTCAGGGCATTGGTACTTAACGTTGAAAGATGAAAATGCCCAAGTCCGCGGTGCGATGTTCCGCATGAAAAATTTGCGGGTGGGATTTCGTCCGCAAAATGGTATGCAGGTCTTGGTGCGGGCAAATGTCAGTTTATATGAGCCTCGTGGTGATTATCAGCTGATTATTGAATCCATGCACCCTGCTGGCGAAGGATTATTGCAACAGCAATTTGAAGCACTAAAAATGAAATTGGCGGCTGAAGGGTTGTTTGCACAAAACTTAAAGAAAAGCTTACCGGAATTTGCTAAAGCAGTAGGTATTGTGACCTCTTCGACTGGTGCCGCGTTGCAAGATATTCTGCATATTTTGGCTCGCCGAGATCCAAGTTTAAAAGTGGTGATTTACCCAACGGCAGTGCAAGGAAAAGAAGCAACGGCTGAAATCGTCCAAATGATTGAACTCGCTAATGCGCGTCAAGAAGTGGATGTATTGATCGTCGGTCGAGGTGGTGGTTCCTTAGAAGATCTTTGGTGCTTTAATGAAGAAGAAGTGGCACGTGCGATTTTCCGTTCTAATTTACCGATTATCAGTGCAGTCGGTCATGAAACGGATGTTACCATTGCAGATTTTGTAGCTGATTTACGAGCGCCGACGCCGTCTGCAGCGGCAGAGTTAGTGAGTCGCAATCAGCAGGAATTACTTCAACAGTTAGCCTATAAACAACAGCGTTTGGAGATGGCGTTAGATCGTATTTTTAGTCATCAACAACAACGTTTACAACAGTTACGTTTACGTCTGCAAAATCAACATCCGCAAAATCAATTATTGATGCAGAAAGCCAGAACAGAACAATTACATCATCGTTTAGTTTTGGCAATGCAACGCCAAATGGATAAAACGCAACAAAAATTGACCGCACTTTCAGCGCGCTTAAAACAAAATCCGTTGCCTTATCGCTTGCAAAAACAATCTCAATATTTAGCCCAGTTACAAGTGCGGTTAAACTTAGGGGCGAATCGTCAAGTCACGGAACGTCAAAATAAATTAGCAACATTGTGTGGTAAGTTAGATGGATTAAGCCCATTAAAAGTATTAGCACGAGGGTATTCCATCGCAGAAGATGCCAAAGGACATGCCATTGTGAGTGTGAAGCAAGTCAAAACAGGCGATACCATTAAAACGAAAGTGGCCGATGGGGTAATTACCAGCCGCGTTTGTTAATTCAATAGATTCTTAATGTAAACCTATGATGAATAAGAAATCATCATAGGTTTTCTTTTTTTGTGACCGGCTTCAAAGTTTCGACAAAAAAAATAGAGGGTTCAGTTTTTTTTATTTTTTTAGGGGAGTATTATGCGACCTCGATACTAGGAGAGTAATGATGTCAGAAATTCAACAGTTTAGTCAGCATGATATAGAAGTTCTTAATGAAGAAACTGTTTATAAAGGTTTTTTTACACTTAAGAAAGTACAGTTTAAACATAAGCTTTTTGCCGGTGGTGAAAGTGGTGTCGTGACAAGGGAGTTGTTGGTCAAAGGTGCCGCTTCTGCAGTGATTGCTTACGATCCGGAAGAAGATGCCGTGGTTTTAGTTGAGCAAGTACGTATTGGTGCATATCAACCTGAATCAGCTCGTTCCCCTTGGTTATTAGAATTGATCGCCGGCATGGTAGAAGAGGGTGAACAACCTGAAGAAGTCGCTTTGCGTGAAAGTGAAGAGGAAGCAGGCGTATCCGTTCAAGATCTCACACATTGTTTAAGCGTGTGGGATAGCCCAGGTGGTGTCGTCGAGCGTATTCATTTGTTTGTCGGTCGAGTAGATAGCTCGCAAGCTAAGGGACTTCATGGTTTAGCTGAAGAGAATGAAGACATTCGTGTTCATGTGGTGAAACGTGAGCAAGCCTATCAATGGATGTGTGATGGCAAAATTGATAATGGCATTGCAGTAATGGGCTTGCAATGGCTTCAATTAAATTACGCCCAATTGCAGCAATGCTGGCAATAGGAGTCCCATGAACAATAGATTTGAATACGAACCCGCGAGTGAAGTTGTCAAATTATTACAAATCACCGATCCTCATTTATTTAAGGATACAAGCAAAGACTTATTAGGTATCAACACGCACGAAAGTTTTTCTCAGGTGTTAAAAGAAATTCAGTTGGAGCCTTTTGAGTACGATGTCGTGCTTGCAACAGGGGATTTGGTACAAGATAGTAGCGACGAGGGCTATCTGCGATTTGTTGAAATGGTTAAACCGTTAAATAAGTCAGTATTTTGGCTTCCGGGTAACCATGATTTTCAACCCAAAATGGTCGAGCATTTAAGCCAATCGCCGATTAATGCATCAAAACATTTACTTCTAGGCAAACATTGGCAAGTGATTTTGTTAGATAGCCAAGTATCCGGTGTGCCTCATGGTGAATTGAGCGCTTATCAGTTAGATTGGTTAAAAACAAAATTAGCTGAAAATCCAGCACGTCATAGCTTAGTCGTATTGCATCATCATTTATTACCAACGAATTCAGCATGGCTTGATCAGCATAACTTACGTAATGCGCATGACTTTTCAGCCGTTCTTGCTCAATTCAACAATGTAAAAGGGATCTTATACGGGCATATTCATCAACAGGTTGATGGCTATTGGCAGGGGTATCAAACCATGGCAACGCCAGCGACATGTATTCAATTTAAGTCAGATAGCAATCATTTTGCGTTAGATACCTTACAACCAGGTTGGCGTGAAATTGAACTACACCCAGATGGACGAATTGAAACGAGAGTAAAACGAATCAAACAAAAAACATTCCTACCCAATATGGAAGAAGAAGGATACTAAACAAAGTGCGGTTAAAATTTAGATGATTTTAATCGCACTTTTTCTATACCGAAATAGGTAAAAGTCCATTTTACACTAGCCAGAATTGCCACAAATCTGTACAATAGCCGACCGATTTTATCTTTTTACTAATCTTTATTTTTAAGCAATATGACGCAAAAATTACATATTAAAACATGGGGCTGTCAGATGAATGAGTATGATTCATCAAAAATGGCCGATCTTCTCTTAAATACACATGGTTTGGAATTAACTGATATTCCAGAAGAAGCAGATGTGTTACTTCTTAACACCTGTTCTATCCGTGAAAAAGCACAAGAAAAAGTGTTCCATCAGCTAGGTCGTTGGAAAGAATTAAAAAAACAAAATCCAAAATTAGTGATTGGTGTGGGCGGTTGTGTGGCTTCTCAAGAAGGTGAACATATTCGCCATCGTGCGCCTTATGTGGATATCGTATTTGGTCCGCAAACTTTACATCGTTTGCCTGAAATGATTAACCAAATTCGTGGCGGTAAAAGTTCGGTGGTGGATGTGAGTTTCCCTGAAATTGAGAAATTTGACCGTTTACCGGAACCTCGTGCAGAAGGCCCAACCGCGTTTGTATCTATTATGGAAGGCTGTAATAAATATTGTACTTACTGCGTAGTGCCTTATACTCGTGGTGAAGAAGTCAGCCGTCCTGTTGATGATGTATTATTTGAAATTGCGCAGTTGGCCGATCAAGGTGTACGTGAAATCAATTTATTAGGCCAAAACGTAAATGCGTATCGTGGCCCTACATTTGATGGCGGTATCTGTACATTTGCGGAATTATTGCGCTTAGTGGCATCTATTGACGGTATCGACCGTTTACGTTTTACCACGAGCCACCCCATCGAATTTACTGACGATATTATTGACGTGTATCGCGACACGCCTGAGTTGGTAGACTTCGTACACTTACCAGTACAAGCAGGTTCTGACCGTATTTTAACCATGATGAAACGTGGTCATACGGCGTTAGAATATAAATCGATCATTCGTAAATTACGTGCGGTGCGTCCAAATATTCAAATCAGCTCAGATTTTATTGTAGGCTTCCCGGGTGAAACCAAGGAAGAGTTTGAACAAACAATGAATCTCATCGCACAAGTGAACTTTGATATGAGCTTTAGCTTTATCTATTCCGCGCGTCCAGGTACACCTGCTGCCGATATGCCAGATGATGTCACTGAAGAAGAGAAAAAACAACGTCTCTATCTTTTACAAGAACGTATCAACCAACAAGCGGCACAATATAGCCGTCGAATGCTTGGCACAGAGCAACGTGTATTGGTAGAAGGGCCGTCTAAGAAAGATATTA
>CAUUXN010000061.1:0-10430 GCA_963548985.1 uncultured Haemophilus sp.
TTAATTTGCCTTGTTCAAGCACATTAATGCAGTCGGCATTCACGGCATTGGCCAAGCGGTGGGAAATCATCACAATGGTTTTTTGTTGTTTAAATTGTTGAATAAACTGCAAAATAATTTCTTCGCTTTCCACATCAATGTTACTGGTCGCTTCGTCAAAAATATAAAGCGCTGCATCGTGTAATAACGCGCGTGCTAAAGCTAAACGTTGAATTTGACCGCCAGATAAATTTGCGCCACGGCTTAATAACTGCATATCTAATCCACCATTATCTCGAACGAATTGCGCCAGATTGACTTGTTCTAAACACGCATAAATTTGCTCATCTGTAGCATCAATTTTCGCCATGGCCATATTTTCACGTAATGAGCCTTTAAACACATAACTGCTGTGGCTCACCAAAGAGACTTTTTCATAAAACGAATGGCGATCAATAGATTGAATTTCTTGGCCATTAAATAAAATTTTTCCTTGTTGCGCTTTATTAAAACCCATTAGCAATGAAACCAATGTAGATTTACCACAACCACTTTTACCCACAAATACCGTAAGCTGATTTGGTAAGATACTTAAATCTAAGCCAACAATCGCTGGCTTCTCTTTGCTATAAGCAAAATGCAGATCTTGAATATCCACTTGAATAGCATTTTTCGCTGCAAAATCGACCGCTTGTGTTTGAGTTTCCACGGGCGTATCTAACAATGTGAAGATCTTGTCGGATGCGGCTTTACCATTCATCGCCACATGGAAGAAAGAACCCAATAAACGAAGTGGAATAAAGAATTCAGAAGAAAGCAGAATAAATAAAATGACGCCTAATACGGTTAATTGCTCGGCTTGGAATTGCAATAAAGCCGTTAAAATCCCGATTGCTGCCCCACCGTAAGCAAGTAAATCCATTAGCGACACTGAGTTAAGCTGCATGGTCAGTACCTTCATGGTGATTTTGCGGAAATGTTCTGCTTCCTCATCCATTGCTTTCGCTTTATAAGCATCGTCTTGATAGATTTTTAGCGTAATTAAACCTTGTAGGTTATCTAAGAAACTGCTGCCTAACCCCACATAAATGGACCAATATTTTGCCAAGAGTTTTTTCGCAATTTTATTCACTGCAATGATCGACATCGGGATCAACGGCACACAAATCAACAAGATTACGGCTGTTTTAAAGCTGAAAAAGATCAGAAAAGCGAAGAGTGTGAGCGGGGCAAGCAAACTATAAAAAAGCTGAGGCAAATAACGCCCAAAGTAGATTTCAAGCTGCTCCACACCTTCTGAAGCCACTTGAATGATGCTTGAAGTGGATTGTTGATTCACTTGGTTTAGTGGCATCGAAGCCAATTTGCGATAGATGAGGCTACGCAGTTCATGTTTTACTTTCGTACTGGCAAAATAAGAAGCCTGCACCGATTTTTTACCCGCAAAGGCACGCAGAGCCAAAGCAGCAATTAAAACGATACCCAAAATGACCGCACTTAGTAGACCCAATTCATTAAAATAAGCCGCCTGTAAAATATAAGAAAACACGACGGCACTAATAATCCCACCAATTAACGCCACCCAATTCCATAACACCGTGATGCCAATCCATTTTTTACTGTCGGCCACCGTGTTAATTAGGCGTTTATCTATCATCATAATGATTGCTCCTAAAACAAAAAGAAGTACGCACATTACTATGCGTACTTTGCTATAAACAATTTAATAATTAAAAACGAATTTCAATAGAGGCTGCAAAGTTGCGGCCAGGTGCATAGAAGCGTTCAAGACCTAATCCATTTCTATCAATATTATTTGTTGTACTGTGTGCATTAATACCGCGCAAAGCATCCCAAGTATGATATTTTTTATCAAAAAGGTTATATACCCCAGCTCTTAATGTAATATCTTCAGTCATTTTATAGAATCCAAATAAATCAACTAAATAAACAGATTTATTAAGATATTTATAGTTTTCAATAGATTGATATAACTCTTCTTTTGAACAATAATCACCTAACCAAGGATCGTTGGTCCATGATAAACAACGCGTTTTAATTTCAAATGTTTTCGCATCTTTTGCTTTTTTACCACCTAAATAGGTTAATCGACTAAAAATACCCCATTTACCATTTGGATCTTCATAATCAAGCCCCAAAACAGCTTTTAGCGGTTGAATTGAAAGCATGCTGGTTGAATTAGATAATTTGCCTTTGCTATAACCTAATGCACCATATAGTTTTAACCCCTTAGGAGCTGGAAGAACAGTATCTAAATTAAGACTTCCTTTTACCTCTATACCACTTACCCGGGCATTATCGACATTAACCATTTGTTGCATTGGCGTTTGGTAAATCCGTCCATATTGAGTTTGTTCAATGATACTTTCTTGTTCAAACAAGAAATTCCGATAACGAGTTTGATATAGGTTAATATCAAGCATACCTTTTTCATTTTGTGCCTTAGCAAAAAGCGTATGGTTTATGCTTCGTTCTGACTTTAATCCTGGATTAGATTTCCATGTACCATAAGCATTAGTAAAGCTGAAATATAATTCAGTAGCAGTAGGAATCCGGTAACCAGTACTTAGTTGATAACCGAATTTCCACGTATCTGTCGGTTGTATTCCTAACCCAAGAAATCCACTCCAATTTGAGAAGCTACTTTGAGAAGGTTCACCTTCAGCTAAACAAGCCTTACTACAAGCCGCATTTAAAGCTTTAGGAGAAAGTTTAGCATAATCATAACGAAGACCGAGATTTGCTGAGAGTGTTGGCTTCCAACCGCTTTCAAAACGAGGATTCCATGTAATTTGATCTTTTAAAGACGCGCCATATATTTTCGTTTTTACAGGTCTTTGAATGGTGTACCATTCATCTAATCCATACTCATTAGTGTCATGATTAATATTTTTAAACTCACGTTCACTTATATAAGTTTTAAAAGAGAAAATATGATCCCCTCCCCACTTAAACGGCATACTTTCTAATTCAGCAGAAACTCGTTTAAATTCAGTTTTCATGCGACGGTCAAAAACTTCACCTAATTTTTTCTCATTTGTTAGCCAATCGCGCAGTCCTTTATAGTTGACTGCTGCCAAATCTGTTTTTTGATAATCAAAATCCAATTTACCAAATGACAAGTAGTTAGACTCTGGCGTATAAAGGTAGTATGCATTGATATTGATACGTTTATTTTGGTCATCCGCTTCACGCCAAGCACTTCCGAAAGAAGTATAACTGCGTTCATCTACATATCGGCTACCTTTTTGACCATTAACACCGATACCAACCTTATGGTGAGGCATAATTTGATAACCAACCTTAGCTAGATAACTATGAAAACGGGAGGTAGCAGGATCTGGATGTTGGCTTTTCGAGTAGTTAAACTCAGGGCCCTCTCCCTTACTTTTCATTTGATGACCTGTACGTTGTGAATACATAAAAATGGCATCCACTTTATCGCCAACATATCCAAAACCTAATGTTCTAACCCATTCACTATTCTTACTACCATATCCACCACGCAATAAAGCTCCAAATTTATTATTAGATTTAACGATATCTTGCGCATCTAAAGTATGGTAATTAACTCCTCCACCTAAAGCACCACTACCGGAATTAAAGGCATCTGATCCTCGAACGATATCAATATCTCTAACCAACTCTGAATCAATACTCAAGCGCGAAGAGTTAAAATTCCCATAACGCGAATATAAGGTATTTTCTTCACTATCAGGTAAATTTACCCCATCTACACTGATACCAACACGGTTTCCTTCTACACCACGGATAGAGAAACCTTTTAAAAATCGGCCATTATCACTAATACCAACATCAGTTGTATAGCGCACTAAATCTCGATTATCTCGAATGAGTTCTTTTTGAATAGCTGCAGCACTTTTATGTTCAACTGCTGATTGTGTTTGACGCTCAGCATTCAATTCACCTTCAACGTTAATCGTTTCTAATTGTTCCTCAGCCAAGGAGGATTGGGAAATGGAAACCGCAGCAATAGGTAAAATTCCATAGGTTACTACCAAAAATTTATTCTTTTTCATATTGTTATCCTTAAATAGCAAAATTGGCAGAATTATAGAAAAGAATAAAATAAAAAAATAGATGTAATTGAGAATTATTTTTATTTTTGTGATCTAACTCAAAAAAAATACCGCACTTGGTTTCCCTAAATGCGGTCATTTTTAGTGATATTTTTGAGTGTTAGACTAAACGTCTAGATTTGCTCTCAACGCATTCATTTCAATGAATTCACGACGAGGCTCAACTTCATCACCCATCAATGTGGTGAAGAGTTGATCTGCAGCGACAGCATCTTTAATCGATACTTTTAACATACGACGAGCATTTGGATCCATGGTGGTTTCCCAAAGTTGCTCAGCGTTCATTTCACCTAACCCTTTATAACGTTGGATTTCTAGGCCTCGGCGAGATTCTTTCATCAACCATTCAACAGCTTGTTCAAATGACTGAACAGGTTGCGTTTTTTCACCACGAGTGACGTAAGCGCCCTCTTCTAGCAAGCCATTCACTTGCTGACCGAAGGCAGTAATCTTCGCAAACTCATTACCTGTCACAAAATCAAAGTTGATGAAGTAATCGGTATCAATACCATGTTTACGAACAGTAATGACTGCTTCATATACTTGGCGTTCGCTGTTAAATTGCGTTCTCGCTGAATATAAATGCGCTTCTGTTTCTTTTTCAGTTAAGTATGCAACGAAAGAATTTGCCCAATTTTCGACCGCACTTTCATTACGCATTAAATCAACGGTTAATTGTGGTTGATAAACCAAACCTTGCAATAATGGCTCTGGATAATAACGACTTAAGCGAGTAATTAATTTCTGAACATTGTTATATTCACTCACTAATTTCTCAAACACTAAATCATTCATTGCTGGTGCATTAGCACTGATGTGCAACGCTGCGCCATCTAACGCAAGCATTAATTCATATTGCACCATTTCGTCGTTATCTTTGATGTAACGCTCTTGCTTACCTTTTTTCACTTTATAAAGTGGCGGCTGAGCAATATACACATAACCACGCTCAATTAATTCCGGCATTTGACGATAGAAGAAGGTCAACAATAAAGTACGAATGTGTGAACCGTCCACGTCCGCATCGGTCATGATAATGATGTGGTGATAACGTAATTTATCCGGATTATATTCATCGCGACCAATACCACAGCCAAGCGCCGTAATTAATGTGCCCACTTCTTGAGAAGAAAGCATTTTGTCAAAACGTGCTTTTTCAACGTTAAGAATTTTACCTTTTAATGGCAAAATTGCTTGAGTTTTACGATCACGACCTGATTTTGCCGAACCACCCGCAGAATCCCCCTCCACGAGGTAAAGTTCTGAAAGAGCTGGGTCTTTTTCTTGACAGTCTGCTAATTTACCTGGAAGGCCTGCAATATCTAATGCGCCTTTACGACGGGTCATTTCGCGGGCTTTACGAGCCGCTTCACGCGCACGTGCAGCCGTAATAATTTGATTTACAATGATTTTCGCATCGGCTGGATTTTCTAATAAATATTCCTGCATACGCTCATTCATGGCAGATTCAACCGCACTTTTCACTTCAGAAGACACTAATTTGTCTTTTGTTTGTGAAGAAAATTTAGGATCGGGCACTTTCACTGAGATAATTGCTACCAAACCTTCACGTGCGTCGTCACCTGATGTGCTCACTTTCTCTTTTTTCAGTAACCCTTCGCTTTCCATATAGTTATTTAAGCTACGCGTTAACGCACCACGGAAACCGGCTAAGTGAGTACCACCATCACGTTGTGGAATATTGTTGGTAAAGCAATAAACGTTTTCGTTTACGCCATCATTCCATTGCAATGCGACTTCCACGCCAATGCCATCTTTTTCAGCTGAAAAATAAAATGGTTTTGGATGAATTGGATTTTTATTTTTATTTAAATATTCAACGAATGCCTGAATACCACCTTCATAATGGAAGTGATCTTCCGTGCCATCACGTTTATCGATTAAACGAATTGATACGCCAGAGTTTAAGAATGAAAGCTCACGTAGGCGTTTTGCTAAAATTTTGTAATCGAAAGTTGTAATTGCAAAGATTTCTGGACTTGGCCAGAAACGCACCGTTGTACCCGTCGTTTGAGTTTCACCAATAATGGTTAAAGGCCCTTGAGGCTCACCTAAGTGATAGAATTGCTCATACACATGACCTTGGCGACGAATGGTTAATTGCAATTTATCAGAAAGGGCATTTACTACCGAAACACCCACGCCGTGTAAACCACCTGATACTTTATAAGAGTTATCATCGAATTTACCACCCGCGTGAAGCACAGTCATGATTACTTCTGCTGCAGAAACACCTTCTTCCGGGTGAATATCTACTGGAATGCCACGGCCGTCATCTTGTACAGAAACAGAATTATCATCATGAATGGTCACGATAATATCTGAACAATAACCAGCAAGCGCTTCATCGATCGCATTATCTACCACCTCAAACACCATATGGTGTAAGCCTGTTCCATCATCGGTATCCCCAATATACATGCCCGGACGTTTCCGAACCGCATCAAGCCCTTTTAAGACTTTAATACTTGATGCACCATAAGCATTTTCTGTAACCGGTGTTTCTGACATAGTTTTTCTCTATTTTGTAATGAAAATTGTGCGGAATTATAGCAAAAAACTGACTATTTTGCGAAATAAAAGTGCGGTCAAAATTTTCGCTGTTAAAAAACTAATAAACAAGTACATAGCATATAAAACAAAAAAACGAGTTTTTACCCAAACTCGTCTTTTTTATTGCATTAACACTTATTTCCAAATATGATTATTTAACCCGAGTTCTTTCACCATATCGGTAAAACCTTTAATACTCGAAATATAATCACGGATCGTATCGTCTTCCAGCAATGACTTTTCAAAAGACGGCTCAAAACTATTCTTTCCTAAATTAACTGCAATAATCACTTCTCGGTTACGAAGCACCATCGAAATAGGGCAATTAAATTTCTCTCTCAATCCGCAAAAACGTTCCATTAACTTAGGTGATAAGGCATATCTGGCTAAGATTTGATCTTCCGTAAACACATCAAAGTAACGATTAAAAGATGGATTATCCATTAGAGCAATCTCACCTTCTTTTCTTAAACCCGCTTCCTTCTTATCACAAACATAAACCCAATGAGCCAGTTCTTTAGGAAAAGTGGCTTTAAATAAAATGCCTTGAAAATTCTGAGCGCCTAATGCCTTAACTGATTTCTCTTTCAAGGACATGTTAAATGCTGAAAAATCACAGATTTCAACTTCAGTTTGGTTAAACTCACCAAAAATTAAATCCTCACTACGGAATGTCGCGGGACCACTATCATAAACGGAGAGGAAATCAGCAATATTCAGTCCTCTATCAGCTCTAAAATGGAAACCAAACTCCTGAACAATAGTGCTAATCACCCGAGTTTTAAATTCCGCAATAAAGCGCTTATATTTAAAAAATAAATGACGAAAAGAATAAATGAGCACCCCAAGGATCAATGCTGTACTTAATAAATACCCATTCCCTATCGTTCCGATGAGAAAAAATAACCCAACGCATAGCATAATAATCCATTTATTGATGAGGGATTTTATGGCTAAACGTTCCTCATCTAATTTTTCCAATCCAAGAAAACGAATCCCTTCAATCTCTTTTGGTGTATTCATGGTTTTTTCACTTATTGTTTAAATAAATTACTCACATTAGGGACTTCAGCCTCATTCTGAGGAATATCGAAAAATGTTCCTTTCTGGAAATTAAACAAATTTGCGATTAAATTTGACGGGAACATTTCCACCGCATTGTTATACTCTTCAACTGCTGAGTTATAAGTCCGTCTTGCTGCAGAAATTTGCTCTTCTACATCGCTAAGTACGGTTTGAATTTGCATAAGATTTTGATTGGCCTTGAGATCAGGGTAATTTTCTAGACGAACCTGTAAATGACGTAATACCCCCGAAATTTCATTATTGAGTTGGAATTTCTCACTTGTAGAATGGGCTGATTTAGCACTTTCGCGTAACATCACGATTCGCTCAAGTAAGCTACGCTCATGCGACATATATTCCTTTGCAGTAGCAACAAGGTTTGGCAATAAATCATAACGACGCTTCAACTGAACATCCACACTGGCTTCAACACTACTCACCTGATTACGTTTTCTAATCAATTTGTTATACATTGAAATAGTGAAAGCTACACCGAGAAGGACAATACCCACAACTATATTCATCATTGTTTCTCCATAGAAAAATTACCCTACTCAGTATAGGGAAAAGCGTAATAAAATCTATTCACTTAGACAATATTTTGTTGATAAAAATCAATAAAACCAAGAATTTAGTTTTGTCTACCTCCCCATTTAGATCACACAGAAGTGCGGTCAATTTTCACTAAACTTTTTAGAGTCTAAATCTTTGCTTTACTATTGTGATTGAGTGTACAAAAAATGTGCTCCAAGTAGAAACAACACCAACAAATAACAATCATTCTCAATAAGTAAGTAAAAACAATCACTTACCCTCTCATTTTGTAAGGAAAATAGGGGTATTTTTGATTACGATCAAATAAATTTCCCGCATCAAGGCATATCATAGTTAAATTAACCATACAATTAACGTGCCAATTGGAGTGATTATATGCAACGAAGTGATGGATTATTTTCTGCTTTAGCAGAAGTTTCCCGTCGGGATTTTATGAAGTTATGTACCGCACTTGCGGCAACTATGGGGTTAAGTTCAAAAGCGGGCGCAGAAATGACCGCTGCTTTAACTGAACCTAAACGCCCACCAGTATTATGGATCGGTGCGCAAGAATGTACGGGTTGTACTGAATCCTTGCTACGCGCGACCCACCCAACAGTAGAAAACTTGGTATTGGACATGATTTCCTTAGAATACCACGAAACGCTTTCTGCAGCCTTTGGGGAACAAGCTGAAGATAACAAACACAATGCAATTAAACAGTATTATGGAAAATATGTTTTAGTCGTAGATGGATCTATTCCGGTGAAAGACGGCGGCGTCTATTGTATGGTAGCAGGTAAACCGATTGTAGAACACATCCAAGAGGCCGCTAAAGGGGCGGCCGCGATTATTGCGATCGGTTCTTGTGCGGCATGGGGGGGCGTACCTTCTAGCGGTGGTAACCCAACTGGCGCAAGCAGCTTATCTGAAGTCTTACCAAAAGGCACGCCAGTAATCAATATTCCTGGCTGTCCACCAAATCCACACAACTTCCTTGCAACTGTCGCTTATATTCTTACTTATAAGAAACTACCTGCAATGGACAAATTAAATCGTCCATTATTCGCTTACGATCGCTTAATTCACGAAAACTGCTATCGTCGTCCGCACTTCGATGCAGGTCGCTTCGCTAAAGAATACGGTGATTACGGTCACCGCAACGGTTGGTGTTTATATCATCTTGGTTGTAAAGGGCCAGAAACTTACGGCAACTGCTCTACCTTAGAATTCTGCGATGTCGGCGGTAATAACTGGCCGGTTGGTATCGGGCACCCTTGTTATGGTTGTAACGAAAAAGGCGTCGGCTTTACCAAAGGTATTTTCCAATTAGCGGGCGTAGAAAACCCTACACCACGCGTTGAAAAACCTGATGTTAATAACACAGAAGGTTCAGGTGCGACCATGACCGCCATTGGCTTATTAGGTGGCGCAGCTGCAATCCTAGCCGGTGTGAGTGTTGTGACCTTACGCGAATTAAGCGCTCAACATAAAGCCCGTTCTGAAGCTAAAGCTGCAGAGAAAGAAGAACATACAGGTAAATAACAATGGATAGACGAAAATTTCTAAAAGCGGGTATGCTTGGCGGAATCGCATCTACTTTGCCTGTGTCAAATGTGCAGGCATCGGAAGCGGTTGAGCCTATTCCCGGCGCACTAGGAATGCTTTACGACTCTACCCTTTGTGTAGGTTGTCAAGCATGCGTGGCTGAATGTCAAAACGTAAACCACACACCCGTGAATCCAAAAGGTGATCAAACTTGGTCAAATAACGACAAACTCACGCCATTTACTCGTAACGTGATTCAAGTATGGAGCGATGGTGACGGCACAAATAAAGACAAAACTGAAAACGGCTATGCTTATGTTAAAAAACAATGTATGCATTGCGTTGACCCTAACTGCGTTGCCGTTTGTCCTGTCCAAGCACTCACCAAAGATCCAAAAACAGGTATTGTGAAATACGATCCTGATATTTGTACCGGTTGCCGTTATTGTATGGTGGGTTGTCCTTTTGATGTACCAAAATATGACTACGACAATCCATTCGGTGAAATCACCAAATGTGAACTCTGTAACCAAAAAGGCGTTGAACGCTTAGACAAAGGTGAATTACCTGGTTGCTGTCATGTTTGTCCGACTGGTGCCATTATTTTTG
>CAUUXN010000062.1:0-9553 GCA_963548985.1 uncultured Haemophilus sp.
AAACGCATATTTGGCACATGTGGTCCACGACACATATCAATGTATTCTTCGTGATGATAAAGCGCAGGAGTCGCAGTGCGTTCGATGTTTTCATCTAAGATTGCCATTTTGTATGGCTCACCACGTTTTTCAAAAGTATCTCTTGCTTCTTGCCAGCTTACCGGAGTTTTAATTACGTCATAATTGGTTTTCGCCAATTCAAGCATACGTTTTTCAATAGCATCAATGTCTTCTTGCGTTAAAGAACGGTCTAGATCCACGTCATAATAGAAGCCATTTTCAATCGTTGGACCAATTGCCATTTTGACATCTGGGAATAATTGTTTGATGGCGTGACCAAGCAAGTGTGCGCAAGAGTGACGAATAATTTCTAAACCGTCTTCATCTTTTGCTGTAATAATTTCAAGGTTGGCATCTTCATTAATGATGTCACAGGCATCATGACGTACGCCGTTTACACGGCCCGCAATGGTTGCTTTGGCAAGACCGGCTCCGATATCTTGAGCCACTTCTAACACAGAAACTGGACGATCAAATTCACGTTTAGAACCGTCCGGTAAAGTAATAATAGGCATAATTTTTCCTTATACAGTGGTCGCCCATACGAAAGGCAACATGCAAATAATGATTAAAAACAAACCGCACTTTCATTCACTCCCACTATCGAGCAAACCAAGTGCGGCGGAGAATTTTAGCACTTTCCACCACACTTGTTAATATCTCGCTGAATTCTTTCCAATTAGTAAACAATGATTTTCCTAATAGTTACTTTATCTATTCAAAATTTCCGATAAAATGACCGCACTTTTGATAGACATAAATTAAAGGAAACTCTATGAACGTATTAGTATTAAAATCAAGCATCCTTGCAGATAACTCTCAAAGCAATAAATTAGCCGATTACACCATTGAAAAATTAAAAGACCACAACATTGTGGTACGTGATTTAGCGGCGCAACCCCTTCCCCATTTTGATACAACGGCAGCAACTGCGGTACGTGGCGAGCCTAAAACAACGGAAGAAAATGCACTTTTAGCGCTATCAGATGAATTAGTCGCTGAATTAAAGGCTGCGGATATCATCGTCATTGGGGCGCCAATGTATAACTTAGGCATCCCAACACAACTTAAATCTTATTTTGATTTTATCGCTCGCCCTCGTGTAACTTTCCAATACACAGCAAATGGTCCAGAAGGTTTACTTCAGGGCAAAAAAGCAATTGTATTAGCAAGTTTTGGTGGCATGTATGATGAAAACAACAATGTGACGAATTACTTAAAAGCGATTTTAGGTTTTGTTGGCATTACCGACGTTCAGTTTGCTTATGCAAAAGGTATTGGATTAGGTGCAGAGGCAATTGAAAAAGCACAACGTTCAGCAAGAAATAAAATTGATGAGATCGTTGCTTCTCTCTAATCACTGAATCAACCTCTTCTATTAAGCCATTTTGAGAGATGCCTCGAAATGGCTTTTTTCTAATCAACTTTCTCTATTTTTGATATCTTTGGTTAAAAATTAAAAAAATATTGTAAAATCACGCCAATTTTTTGATTATTTTCTTGACTTATGCTCTATGTACTAGTTTAATAGTGCGAAAGTTCAGAACACAGGATTGATTATGAAAAATACCCCTTTTATTGCGGTGACCTCTCAACCGGTTCCCTATCATGCCGACACCACCGCAATTTTTAATACACTTTGCAAACAGAACTCAAATTCTCTTCTCCTCGACTCTGCCGAAATTGGTAGTAAAAATAGCTTACAGAGCCTTATTCTAATTAATGCTGCCGTTAAAATTACTTGTTTAGGCAATCAGGTGACCTTTAGAGCACTGAATGCGAACGGCAAACAAGTGTTAAACGAAATTCACCCAGTATTAAGCCAACTCGGTACCGTAAGTGCGGTCAATTTTGAGAATGAATTTTCTGTACAATTTACGCCGCTAGACAATCAATTAGATGAAGACAGTAAATTACAAGCCGCAACCATTTTTGATGGACTTCGTGTAATTTCTAACCATTATCAACATAGCAGCACACCTGTCTTTTTAGGTGGTTTATTTGCTTATGATTTGGTGGCAAATTTTATTCCAATGCAAGGTGTTGAATTAAAAGATGATGGCATTAACTGCCCGGATTACAGTTTTTATCTCGCAGAAAATTTAATCACCATCGATCACCAAAGCCAACAAGCCACATTAAAAAGCTTTTGCTTTAACCAAGAAGAACAAGTGGAAGTCGCGAAAACAGCACTTTCTATTGCACAAAAATTAAGAAATATTGATGGCGTATTTTCCATTAAAGCAGCAAGTGATGAGGTCAGCACTAACTTTGAAGATCCTGAATTTATCGGCATTGTCAAAGCATTAAAACATCATATTAATATTGGTGATGTGTTCCAAATCGTGCCATCTCGCCGTTTTTCATTAGCTTGCCCGAATACCCTTGCAAGTTATGCACAATTAAAACATAACAATCCAAGCCCTTATATGTTCTACATGAACGATGAGGATTTCATTTTATTCGGTGCTTCACCAGAAAGTGCGTTGAAATATGCACCGGACAATCGCCAATTAGAAATTTACCCAATTGCAGGTTCTCGCCCGCGCGGTTTTGATGCGCATGGTAACATTGACCCAGAATTGGATGTACGTTTGGAATTAGAATTACGTCTTGATCATAAAGAGCAAGCCGAACATTTAATGTTGGTAGATTTAGCCCGTAATGACATTGCTCGTGTTTGCCAAAGCGGTACGCGTAAAGTCGCCGAATTAATGCAAGTGGATCGCTATTCGCACATCATGCATTTGGTTTCTCGCGTGGTAGGTAAACTTCGTCCTGAACTTGATGCCTTACACGCTTATCAAGCTTGTATGAATATGGGGACGTTAACTGGTGCGCCGAAAATCAAAGCGATGCAGTTAATTTATCAATTTGAACAGCAAAAACGCCACAGCTACGGTGGTGCGGTCGGTTATCTCACCTCTGACGGCCGTTTTGATACCTGTATCGTGATTCGTTCTGCCTTTGTACAAAATGGCATTGCCCATATTCAAGCAGGTTGTGGTGAAGTATTAGATTCTGATCCTCAAATGGAAGCAGATGAAACTCGCCATAAAGCGGCTGCAGTGCTTAAAGCTATCAAACAAATCAATACCCAAGCAAAATAAGGACGATAAATTATGGCTAATATTCTCTTTTTAGATAATTTTGATTCATTCACTTATAACTTAGTGGATCAATTCCGTGTGCTTGGACATAACGTAAAAATTTATCGTAATGACACCAATTTAGAACAAGTGGTACAAGAGGCATTAAATACGCCTGATACGATTCTTGCGCTCTCACCAGGGCCTGGTACTCCGGCAGAAGCAGGTATCTTGCTTCCCCTCATTGAACGTTTAAAAAATGATGTGCCCATTATCGGTATTTGCTTGGGGCATCAAGCGCTTATTCAAGCCTTTGGTGGAGAGGTTGTACATGCAGGCGAAGTATTACATGGTAAAGTATCGCGCATTCAACACGATAACCAAGCCATGTTCAAAGATATTGCCAACCCAATGCCTGTGGCACGCTATCACTCTTTAATGGGTAAAAATCTGCCTGACGAATTTATTGTCAATGCCGATTACAATGGTATCGTGATGGCAATTCGTCATAAAACCTTGCCAATTTGTGCTTTCCAATTCCATCCAGAAAGTATTCTCACTGTACAAGGTTCGAAATTATTACAACAATCTGTGGAATGGTTATTAAACAGAGATTAAGGAAGAAAAAATGATTACCATATATGGATTAAAAGAAACCCTTACCCCACGCCGTAAAGCTATTGCCAAGGCTATTTATGACAGTCTTAATTTAGGCTTGGATATTCCGCATGGCAAGCATACCATTCGATTCGAGTGTTTGGATAAAGAAGATTTTTTCTATCCAGAAGATCGTAGCGAAAACTATATCGCAATCGAAATTAATCTTATGCAGGGACGTTTAGAAGGGACTAAAAAACGTTTGATTAAAATGCTATTTAGCGAATTAGAATACAAAATCGGTATTAAATCCTACGATGTGGAAATCACTATTAAAGAACAACCGGCTCATTGTTGGGGCTTCCGTGGTATGACAGGTGATGAAGCTCGAGACTTAGTCTATGATCTTAACGTATAAGGAAGATTGATTATGCAAACGGCTCAATTATTAGAACAACTTTACAACGGAAAAACACTTAACAAAGAAGAAAGTGCGGTCATTTTTAATGCCATTATGCAAGGCGAGCTCAATAACGAACAAATTGCTGCCATGCTGATAGCGTTAAAAGTACGTGGTGCCACCATCGATGAATTAAGTGGTGCGGTATCGGCATCCTTGCAAAATGCCAAATCATTCCCTCGTCCTGACTACCCTTTTGCGGATATCGTGGGAACGGGTGGTGATGGTCAAAATACAATTAATATTTCTACTGCGAGTGCGATTGTTGCAGCCTCGATGGGTGCCAAAGTAGCCAAACACGGTAACCGTAGCGTATCAAGCAAATCCGGTGCCAGTGATGTATTAACCGCTCTCGGTGTGAATGTCAACGTTACGCCAGAACAAGCTCGTCAAGCACTCGATGACATTGGGGTATGCTTCTTATTTGCTCAACAATATCACAGTGGGTTTAAACATGTTGCCCCTGTTCGCGCGGCATTAAAAACGCGTACGCTTTTTAATATTTTGGGCCCATTAATTAATCCAGCTCGTCCAACTTATCATTTGCTTGGCGTGTATGCCCCTGAGTTAGTGAAAACCTATGCCGAAACGGCTGTTGCATTAGGCCATCAACATACTTTTGTGGTTCATGGTGCGGGTCTCGATGAAGTCGCGGTACATGGTGAAACTCAAGTGGCTGAAATTAAAAAGGGCAAAATTGACTACTTCACCTTAACGCCAGAAGATTTTGGTTTAAAAACACAATCTTTAGAAAGTTTACGTGGTGGTGAACCACAAGAAAACGCTCAATATCTGACCGCACTTTTACAAGGTAAAGGCAAAGCGGAACATGCTAATGCGGTAGCCGCAAATGTGGCATTATTGTTGAAATTATTTGGTCATGATGACTTAAAACAAAATGTTCAAAATGTATTGGCTCATCTTGCATCAGGCAAAGCGTTTGATACATTACAACATTTGACAAAATATTAAGATAAAGGCTGATTTGATACGCCCAATAAAATAAGAAGAAAATTTATGATCACGCAAGATTTCACCAAACCCATTGACTCTGCGACGGTGCTACAAAAAATCGTCTTAGACAAAGCGCAATGGGTTAAAGCAAAGGAAGCTGAATTTCCGCTTTTACAATTTAAAGAAAACATTCAAAAATCTGACCGCTCTTTTTATGATGCGTTGGCTAAAGGCACACATCAAAAGCCCGCTTATATTTTGGAATGTAAAAAAGCGTCCCCTTCTAAAGGATTAATTCGTAATGAATTTAATTTAGACGAAATCGCCAACGTGTATAAACATTATGCATCAGCTGTTTCTGTGCTAACGGATGAGAAATACTTCCAAGGTAAATTTGACTATTTGCCGCAAGTACGTGACGTTGTCTCACAACCTGTATTGTGCAAAGATTTTATGATCAGCGAATATCAGGTTTATCTCGCGCGCTACTATCAAGCTGATGCTATTTTATTGATGCTTTCAGTGGTGAATGATGAAACCTATCGCGTACTGGCTGATCTGGCGCATTCTCTCGGTATGGGCGTATTGACGGAAACCAGTAACGAAGCAGAGTTTGAGCGCGCCCTTGCATTAGGTGCAAAAATTATTGGGGTTAACAATCGTAATCTTCACGATCTCACCGTTGATTTAAACCGCGTAGTAGAACTTACACAAAAATATGCCGATCGCATTCCTGCTGATGCACGTATTATCAGCGAATCAGGGATTTATAATCACAGCCAAATTCGTGATTTGCAAAAAGTGGCACATGGCTTTTTAATCGGTAGCAGCCTAATGGGCAGTGCTGATTTAAACAATGCTGTGCGTGAAGTGATTTTTGGCGAAAATAAAGTATGCGGTTTAACTCGCACGCAAGATGTCAAAGAGGTTTACGCAAACGGGGCGTTATACGGCGGCTTAATTTTCGTCGAACATTCAAAACGCTGTGTGAGCCTACGTCAAGCCCAAGAATTAGTGACAACATCACCACTTCGTTTTGTGGGCGTGTTCCAGAATCAAGAAATTGATTTTATTGTAAAAATCGCTAAACAATTGCAGCTTTATGCGGTTCAGCTACACGGTTCAGAAACTGCTGAATTTATTACCGCACTTCGTCACCAACTGCCTGAGGAAACTCAAATTTGGAAAGCCATTTCAATAGATACTGAAGCACAAAGTGCGGTTGATTTTACTGATGATTTAAATATTGCTCGCTATATTTTCGATAGCCAATCCGCTAATCAACAAGGTGGCACAGGAAAAACCTTTAATTGGTCCGTCATTCCTGAAAACTTGAAACACAAAATTATTTTGGCTGGTGGCATTTCACCTGACAATATTGAACAAGCCATTAAGCAATGTTGCTTAGGGGTTGATCTCAATTCTGGTGTAGAAACTGCCGCTGGCGTGAAAGATAGCGAAAAAGTGCGGTCAGTTTTTAAGAAGATTTTGTCAAATTAATCTGATTGCTAAGGGGAAGTATTATGCAAAGAACAGCGTTAGTAACCGGCGCAACTGCCGGATTTGGTGCCGCAATTTGTCGCACACTTATTGAAAATGGCTATCGTGTAATTGGCACGGGACGTCGCGTAGCTCGTTTAGAACAATTACAGCAAGAATTAGGTGAAAACTTCCGCTTTCTTGCCTTTGATATTTCAGATCGCCAGGCAACAGAAGATGCTTTCCATTCCCTTCCCGCTAGTTGGCAATCCATTGATTTATTGGTGAATAATGCAGGATTAGCATTGGGCTTAGAAAGTGCTGATAAAGCGAATTTAGACGATTGGATGCAAATGATTGATACCAATATTAAAGGTCTCGTCACCATCACTCGTCTTGTGTTACCACAAATGGTAGAACGCAATTCAGGTCATATTATTAATTTAGGCTCAATTGCAGGCACTTATCCTTATCCAGGTGGCAATATATACGGTGGCACTAAAGCTTTTGTGAAACAATTTAGCTTAAATCTTCGTGCCGATCTTGCAGGCACACAAATTCGCGTCACCAATGTTGAGCCAGGTCTTTGTGGTGGAACTGAATTTTCGAATGTTCGCTTTAAAGGTGACGATGCCCGAGCAGAAAAACTCTATGAAAATGTGGAATATGTCAGTCCACAAGATATTGCTAATATCGTGTTATGGCTCAATCAACAACCTGAACATGTCAATATTAATCGCATTGAAGTGATGCCTACTGCACAAACCTTTGCACCACTTAATGTCGCAAGAATTCAAAAATAACAAGGAAATATTATGTCAGAAACCCTTTTAAATCCTTATTTCGGTGAATTTGGCGGAATGTACGTACCGGAAATTCTCGTACCGGTACTACAACAGCTAGAAAAAGCCTTTGTTGAAGCAAAAGATGCTCCTGAATTCCAACGTGAATTTCAAGATTTACTTAAAAATTATGCGGGCAGACCAACCGCACTTACTCTTTGCCGTAATTTAACCAAAGGGACAAAAGCAAAAATTTATTTAAAACGTGAAGATTTACTTCACGGTGGTGCCCATAAAACCAACCAAGTGTTAGGTCAAATTTTATTGGCAAAACGCATGGGTAAAACACGCATTATCGCGGAAACTGGTGCAGGCCAACATGGTGTGGCGACTGCCCTTGCTTGTGCAATGTTAGATATGCCTTGCCGTGTTTATATGGGGGCAAAAGACGTAGAACGTCAATCACCAAACGTATTCCGTATGCGTTTAATGGGGGCTGAAGTAATCCCTGTTCAAAAAGGCTCTTGCTCATTAAAAGATGCATGCTGTGAAGCGATGCGTGATTGGTCAGCTAATTATGAAAATACCCATTATTTATTGGGTACGGCGGCAGGCCCTCATCCATTCCCGACGATTGTACGTGAATTCCAAAAAATGATTGGTGAAGAAACTAAACGTCAAATCTTAGAAAAAGAAGGGCGCTTACCGGATGCTGTCATCGCGGCAGTTGGTGGTGGTTCCAATGCGATTGGTATGTTTGCCGATTTTATTGATGAAAAAAGTGTACGTTTAATTGGTATAGAACCTGCAGGTCATGGCATCGAAAGTGGTGAACATGGTGCACCATTAGGCCATGCAAGAGTCGGTATTTATTTCGGCATGAAATCACCTTTAATGCAAACTGAAGATGGCCAAGTGGAAGAATCCTACTCTATTTCTGCTGGATTAGACTTCCCTTCTGTAGGGCCTCAACATGCTTACTTGCAAAGTATTGGTCGTGCAGAATACCCAAGTATTACAGATGATGAAGCATTAAACGCTTTCCAAGCATTAGCAAAACATGAAGGAATTATTCCTGCATTGGAAAGTTCTCATGCATTGGCGCATGCCTTAAAAATGATTCATCAAGAACCGAATAAAGAACAAATCTTAGTAGTGAATCTCTCTGGTCGTGGTGATAAAGATATTTTCACCGTTGATAAAGTTTTAAAAGAAAAAGGAATGCAATAATGAGCCGTTTTGAAACTAAATTTGCAGAACTTGCAGCAAAAAAAGAAGGGGCTTTTGTACCTTTCGTTACATTATGCGATCCAACATTTGATCGCTCTTTTGAGATTATTTGCACGTTAGTCGAAAATGGCGCAGATGCTTTAGAACTCGGCTTTCCATTTTCTGATCCACTATTAGATGGTCCCGTTATCCAAGCGGCTAATAACCGTGCACTCAATGCTGGCCATAGCACTGAAGACAGCTTTAAATTACTCGCTAAAGTGCGGTCAAAATATCCGGATATTCCGATTAGCTTACTCCTTTGTGCGAATTTAATTTTTGCGAAAGGATTAGATAATTTCTATCAACGTTGTGCTGAAGTTGGAGTAGATGCGGTTTTAGTCGCAGATATTCCACTATTGGCAAAAGAAGACTATATTCAAGCCGCTAAAAAGCATGGCATTCAACCTGTCTTTATTTGCCCACCAAATGCTGATGCAAAAACAGTACAAGGCGTTGCTGAAAACAGCGAAGGCTATACCTATTTAGTTTCTCGTGCGGGTGTAACAAGCGCAGAGAATCAAGCTCATGCAGCAAACTTAGATACACTTGTAGAAAAACTTAAAGCCCACAAGGCTCCACCAATTCTACAAGGTTTTGGTATTGCTCAACCTGCTCAAGTGAAAGAAGCCCTTCAACTGGGTGCAGCAGGCGCAATTTCAGGATCCGCGACAATAAAAATCATTGAGCGAAACTTAGATAATCAGGCTCAATGCTTATCTGAACTTGCCGAGTTTGTTCGCAATATGAAAGCAGCAACCAAATAATAAATAAAAAAGTGCGGTTAAAATTAACCGCACTTTTGTTTTTCTTTTATTAATCCACAATTCGTAAATGAGATGCTGATTTCTGTGGTTTCTTTT
>CAUUXN010000063.1:0-9282 GCA_963548985.1 uncultured Haemophilus sp.
ATAGAAATCCGCATTAAGGCGTAATGTATGATTTCTCACATCACTACCCTGCTCAGCATTTTCCAAATTGAAATAAGCGTGATTCGTTAAGTTAAGTGCGGTATTTTTATCACTTTCTGCTTCATATTCAATTTTTACGCTATTTTCATCAGTTAATGTATAAATCACATTGACTTGTACATTGCCTTCAAAACCTTGATCACCATCTGGAGATACAAGGGAAAAACGCACAAAATTCTGACCGCACTCTTCCATTTTCCAACGGCGTTTATCAAAGCCTTCTTTACCACCATGTAATTGATGTTTGCCTTGATTCGCGACCAGATGGATTGTTCGCTCACCTAATTCAAATTGGGCGTTAGCAATACGGTTCGCATAGCGTCCTACGCTTGCACCCAAATAAGCGGTTTGATGAGGATAATCTTCCACTTTGCAGCCAAGTAAAACTTCTCGCAACTCACCATTCACGGGGACTTTACAAGAAAGCCAAGTGGCTCCCCAATCCATAAATTGCACGGTCATGCCATTTGAATTGGTGAGTTGAACAAGTTGATAAGGCTGTCCATCTGGTGCATTGAACGCCGTTTTTTCTAGCATAGACTCACTCCTTGTGAGGCTGTGCAAACATAGAAATCTTCTTTTAAGCCCGTTTGTTTTTCATAATTATCGGCAATGATTTTACGCACGGCTTCGACTTTATCATGAGGAGCAAGGGCAACAATGCAACCACCGAAACCACCGCCGGTCATTCTCGCACCACCGGTTTTACCAATGACTAATTGAGCGAGTTCCACAAGATAATCAATTTGCGGCACGGTAATCTCGAAATCATCACGCATGGATTCGTGAGATTGTCCCATTAATTCGCCCAATTTTGTTAAATCGTTATGTTTTAATGCTTCAACGGCATCAAGTACACGTTGGTTTTCGGTCACCACATGGCGTGCACGTTTGGCCACTAAAGCATTAAGTGCGGTCAATTCTGCTTCTCTTTTTTGGAATTCTTCTACTGACACATCACGCAACGCTTTCACACCAAAGAATTCTGCAGCTTTTTCACATTGCCAACGGCGTGTGTTATATTCGCCCGTGACCAAATCATGCGGTACATTTGAGTTCACAATAATAACAGCGACATCTTTCGGCACCGGCGTTGGTTGAGTTTCTAAGCTACGACAATCAATCATTAAGAGATGATCTTTTTGTCCTAAAGCGGAAATTAATTGATCCATGTTCCCGCAATTTGCGCCTACAAATTTGTTTTCAGCTTTTTGACCAATTAAAGCAATTTCTGTATGTGTTAAAGGTAAATCACTGAGTTGTTGGCAGAACTTACCCGTCGCCACTTCAAGCGCTGCAGAAGAGCTTAAACCGGAAGAATGAGGCACATTTCCTGAAATGACCAAATCAGCGCCTTGCTTAAAGTGTGGGCAACGCTCTTGAATAAATTTCACGACACCGCGCACATAATTCGCCCATTTTTGCTCACTTTGAGGGAAATCTTCATTAAGAGAAAAGGTATCCTCAAGATCAAGATCTGCGGCATAAACATTCCAAATATGATCAGCACGTTTTGATCCCGCAATGGCTGTACCATAATTGATCGCACAAGGCATCACAAAGCCATCGTTGTAGTCGGTATGTTCGCCGATAATGTTCACGCGACCTGGCGCATATACTGTCAGTTCTGGTTGCTTGTTATATTTTTGAGTAAAAATGTGTTGGGATTTTTGGACTGGAGTCATATTATTTTCCTTTATCTTTCACACTCCCTCTTAACTCAAGAGGGAAAGGGTTTCTTAACGTTCTTTATAATGTACTTCGCTTAACGCACGTAATCTTTCTGCTGCTTGTTCAGCGGTGAGGTCTCGCTGGCTTTCACCTAGCATTTCATAGCCCACCATAAATTTGCGAACCGTAGCAGAACGCAACAACGGTGGATAAAAATGCGCATGAAGTTGCCAATGTTCGTTATCTTCACCATTAAATGGTGCTGCATGGAAGCCCATTGAATAAGGGAAAGACGTTTCAAATAAGTTATCGTATTTTGTTGCCAGTTTTTTCAATATCACGGCAAGATCTTTAGCTTGAGCTTCAGTTAATTCTGTTAAGCGTTTTACATGCACTTTTGGCAACAACAGGGTTTCAAACGGCCACACCGCCCAATAAGGCACCACCGCAACCCAATGCTCGGTTTCCACCACAATACGTTCTTTTTTCTCTAATTCTTTTTGAACGTAATCCACTAAAAGTACCGAACCCTGTTTTTCATAATAATTTCGTTGAGCAACATCTTCACGCGCGACTTCATTCGGCAAAAAGCTGTTTGCCCAGATTTGTCCGTGCGGATGTGGATTGGAGCATCCCATTGCCGCGCCTTTGTTTTCGAAAATCTGTACCCACTGATATTTTTGCCCCAGTTCACGCAATTGCGCTTGCCACACTTTAATCACTTCTTCAATTTCAAGTGCGGTCAATAATGGCAAGGTTTTGCTGTGATCAGGTGAAAAACAAATAACACGGCTTTCACCACGAGCTTGGCTCATTTGGAAAAGAGGATCGACTGATTGCTCAGGCGCGGGTGTATCTTCTAATAAAGCCGAGAAATCATTTTTGAATACATAAGGTTGATGGTAATCCGGATTAGGTTCGCCAGTGATACGTTTATTACGCGGGCAAAGATAACAATTTGGATCGTGGCTTGGCTTTTGTTCCTCACTCACTTTTTCTTGTTGCCCCTGCCATGGACGTTTAGCACGATGTGGCGAGACTAAAACCCATTGGTCAATTAACGGATTATAACGACGATGTGGATGATCTGTCGGTTCAAATACGGTTTCGCTCATATTTTTGCTCCAAAATGTAAACGATTACAAAAAATTTTCTCATAAGATAACAAATTAAAAAAAATAAACCGTGATCATTATCACAAAATCAGGAAATAAGCCGCTCATCCAATCACTTTTTTGTGACGAATGTAGCATTTTTGAAAGTAACCGCTTTCAATTTTATTCAAATTTACTATGATAATTGCTATGAAAAAATGAATGAGAGCCCAGTTATGCCTACAATTCGAGATGTTGCTGAATTAGCTTGCGTGTCGGTTGCCACTGTTTCCCGGGTGATTAATCGCTCCCCATCTGTGAGTGAAAAAACCCGTTACTCGGTACAACGCGCGATGGAAGCCTTAAATTATCAACCCAATGCAAACGCACAAGCTCTGGCAGTACAAAATACTGATACCATTGGCGTGGTGGTTACCGATGTAACGGATCCGTTCTTTGCTATCTTGGTCAAATCGGTCGATAAAGTCGCTGAAGAGCATCAAAAAACGATTTTGATCGGCATTGGATACCATCATGCAGAAAAAGAGCGTGAAGCCATTGATACCTTGCTACGCAAGCGTTGTAGCTGTTTGGTCGTTCATTCCAAAGCCCTTTCTGACGAAGAGTTACAGCATTATTTAGAAAATGTACCCGGTATGGTGGTGATTAACCGCGTGATTGCGGGTTATGAAAATCGTTGCGTCAGCCTTGATAACCGCCAAGGTACTTATCTAGCCACTGAAATACTGATTCGTTATGGTCATAAGCACATCGCCTATATTGGTTCCAACCACGGTATTTTAGATGAAACTGAGCGCAAGGAAGGCTACTTAGAGGCCTTAGAAGCACATAACTTCCCCATTGTAGAACAAGCCATTGTGCATAATTCGCCTGATTTTGAGGGCGGTGAGAAAGCCATGATTGATTTATTGAGCTACAACTCCAATTTAACCGCAGTGGTGGCCTATAACGATACAATGGCAGCGGGGGCAATTTCCGTTTTAAATGAAAACAATATCAAAGTCCCGAAACAATTTTCCATTGTGGGATTTGATGATATGCCAATTGCTCGATATTTAATCCCAAAACTCACTACAATTAGATATCCAATTGATTTAATGGCAAATTATGCGGCAAAACTAGCGTTAAGTTTAGTCGATTCGTCTATTGTTACACCTACTGTTGTTCAATTTAATCCAACCTTGGTGAGACGTTTTTCCGTAGAAAATGCAATAAAACCGTGATGGAGATCACAAATTTAAACATTGCTATGTAATCGTTTTCATTTATGTGAGTTTGATCACAGATTAACAGTTTTGATTTCGTTATGATGAATTCAGTTGCAATAGATGTACGCAACATTCCTCTATTTGATATATAAAAAATCAACAATAAAATCTCTTTCTCTACATAGGAGCGTTTTTATGAAAAAAACAGCAGTATTAAGTGCAGTCGCTTTAGCAATCGGTTTAGGTTCAGCAACTTCAGGTTTCGCAGCCGATAACCGCATTGGTGTTACCATTTATAAATATGATGACAACTTCATGTCATTAATGCGTAAAGAAATCGATAAAGAAGCGAAAGCGCTTGGCGGCATTGAGTTATTAATGAATGACTCTCAAAATGCACAATCTATTCAAAATGACCAAGTGGATGGTTTGCTTTCTAAAGGTGTAAAAGCTTTAGCGATTAACTTAGTAGACCCAGCAGCAGCTTCAACTGTTATCAAGAAAGCTAAACAAGATGACATTCCTGTTGTTTTCTTCAATAAAGACCCAGGTGCAAAAGCAATTGGTAGCTACGATCACGCTTACTATGTTGGTACAGACCCGAAAGAATCTGGTTTAATCCAAGGTGACTTAATTGCAAAACAATGGAAAGCAATGCCAGCCTTAGACTTAAACAAAGATGGTAAAATCCAATATGTATTATTAAAAGGTGAGCCAGGCCACCCAGACGCAGAAGCACGTACTAAATATGTAATTGAGCAATTAAATGCTAAAGGTATCCAAACCGAACAATTATTTATTGATACCGGTATGTGGGATGCAGCAATGGCTAAAGATAAAGTGGATGCATGGTTATCTAGCTCTAAAGCTAACGAAATTGAAATGATCATTTCAAACAATGATGGTATGGCGTTAGGTGCATTAGAAGCAACCAAAGCACACGGTAAAAAATTACCAATCTTTGGTGTGGATGCATTACCAGAAGTGCTTCAATTAATTAAGAAAGGCGAAATTGCTGGTACTGTGTTAAACGATGGTGTTAACCAAGGTAAAGCAGTTGTTCAACTTTCTGCAAACCTTGCTAACGGTAAAGCAGCAACAGAAGGTACACAATGGAAATTAGAAAACCGTGTGGTACGTATCCCTTATGTTGGTGTGGATAAAGATAACCTAAGTGAATTCTTAAAATAAGAAAATCTATTGCTTTTCTTTAATTTTAGGGGGAAAGGAAACCCAAATTCCCTTTCCCCCTTTTTGATGAGGTTGGATATGACAACTCAAACCCAAGACAGTGATGTACTACTGACAATGACGGATGTCAGTAAGTCTTTTCCCGGTGTAAAAGCCCTTGATCACGCCAATCTAACAGTTCGTTCTCACTCTGTTCATGCCTTAATGGGCGAAAACGGGGCGGGTAAATCTACATTATTAAAATGCCTCTTCGGAATTTATGCAAAAGACGAAGGTGAAATTTTATTCTTAGGCAAACCTGTTGATTTTAAAACATCAAAAGAAGCCCTTGAAAATGGGATTTCAATGGTTCACCAAGAACTTAACTTGGTGCGTCAAACTAGTGTAATGGATAACTTATGGTTAGGTCGCTACCCACTTAAAGGTCCTTTTGTGGATCACGCCAAAATGTATCGTGATACCAAAGCGATTTTCGATGAATTGGATATTGATGTTGATCCAAAAGAAAAAGTGGCCAAACTTTCCGTTTCACAAATGCAGATGATCGAAATTGCGAAAGCGTTCTCTTATAACGCTAAAATCGTCATTATGGATGAGCCAACATCCTCACTTTCAGAAAAAGAAGTGGAACATCTTTTCAAAATTATTCAAAAATTAAAAGATCGCGGTTGTGGCATTATCTATATTTCACACAAAATGGATGAAATCTTCAAAATTTGTGATGAAATCACCATTCTTCGTGATGGTAAATGGATCAATACCGTTCAAGTTAAAGGCACCACCATGGAAGAAATTGTTTCAATGATGGTTGGCCGTGAATTAACACAACGTTTCCCTGAAAAAACTAACGTACCAAAAGAAGTCACGCTTGAAGTGGAACATTTAACTGCGGTGAACCAACCTTCTATTCAAGATGTTTCCTTTAATTTACGCAAAGGTGAAATTTTAGGTATCGCAGGTCTTGTTGGTGCAAAACGAACCGATATTGTGGAAGCCATTTTTGGTGTACGCGAATTAAAAGAAGGGACGATCAAGCTCAACGGAAAAATCGTGAAAAATCATACCGCACTTGAGGCGATTAACCACGGTTTTGCTTTGGTGACTGAAGAACGTCGTTCAACCGGGATTTATTCAAACCTAAGTATTGAATTTAACTCTTTGATTTCAAATATGAAATCTTACCTCACTCCTTGGAAATTGCTCAGCAACAAAAAAATGGCGAGCGATACACAATGGGTGATTGATGCGATGAACGTAAAAACACCTTCTCACAAAACAACAATTGGCTCGCTTTCTGGTGGTAATCAACAAAAAGTCATTATCGGCCGTTGGCTTTTAACCCAACCAGATATCTTAATGCTCGACGAACCAACTCGTGGTATTGATATTGGGGCAAAATTTGAAATTTATCAGCTCATTCAAGAACTCGCTAAAAAAGATAAAGGCATCATTATGATTTCATCAGAAATGCCGGAACTATTAGGCGTAACAGACCGAATTTTGGTCATGAGTAATGGTCGTGTTGCCGGCATCGTTGAAACGGCAAAAACGTCTCAAGAAGAAATTTTGCAACTTGCCGCAAAATATTTATAAATCATAAAGGAACAAATTATGAGTGCCTTACCAAAAAATAAATCATTCGATTTCTTAAAACAAAATGCGATTTATTTTGTGTTGTTGATTTTACTTGGCATCATCATCGCACAAGATCCAACATTCTTGAATGTTCGCAACTTTAGTAATATTTTAACTCAATCATCCGTCCGTCTCATTATCGCCCTTGGTGTTGCAGGCTTGCTTATCACTCAAGGTACCGACTTATCAGCCGGTCGCCAAGTCGGTTTAGCAGCGGTTATTTCTGCAACTCTCTTACAGTCAATGGAAAACATGAACCGTGTGTTCCCTGATTTAGGTGAGATTCCTATTCCAGTGGTTATCCTGACTGTTTGTGCGGTAGGTGCTGTAATCGGCTTAGTGAATGGTTTAGTTATCGCTTATCTCAATGTAACCCCGTTCATTGCAACAATGGGTACTATGATCATCGTTTACGGTTTCAACTCACTTTATTATGATGGCGTGGGTGGCTCACCAATTGCTGGTTTCAGTGAATCTTTCTCTAACTTCGCACAAGGCTTCTTTAGACTCGGTTCATTCAAATTATCCTACATCACTATTTATGCGGCAATTTGTGCATTCTTAGTTTGGGTAATGTGGAATAAAACGCGCTTCGGTAAAAATATCTTTGCTATCGGTGGTAACCCTGAAGCAGCAAAAGTATCTGGCGTAAACGTAGCGCGTAACCTTGTTGTGATTTACATGATTGCAGGTATGTTCTATGCATTCGGTGGTATGTTAGAAGCTGGCCGTATCGGTAGTGCTACCAACAACCTCGGTTTCATGTATGAATTAGATGCGATTGCTGCCTGCGTAGTAGGTGGTGTATCTTTCGCTGGTGGTGTGGGTACTGTTATCGGCGTAATCACGGGTGTTATCATCTTCACCGTTATTAACTACGGTTTAACTTACATCGGTGTTAACCCTTACTGGCAATATATCATTAAAGGTAGCATTATCATCCTCGCGGTTGCTATTGACTCCTTAAAATACGCGAAGAAAAAATAATTAAAAACAACGATAAAAATAACCGCACTTTAGCAATAAAGTGCGGTTTTATTTTGAGGTAAATTCTCAAAACAAAAAAGCGAGCCTCTCAACTCGCTTTATTAATCTAATCGATTACTCGTATTCATCTAACCATTTCAACAAAATCGCTTCCAGAATACTCTCGTTAGATTTCATTGGATCATCATCAAAACCGTCTAGTTCACAAATCCATTTATGTAAATCCGTGAAACGTACCGTTTTAGGATCTAAATCTGGATTACGATCATACAGCTCTTCTGCAATAAGTTGGGCATCAGTCCATTTCATTAGTGAGCCGCCTCATTCGCATGGTTAATATTATATTTAGGGATTTCCACCACTAAATCTTCATTCCCCACGACACATTGGCAAGAAAGGCGGCTATCCATTTCTAAGCCCCATGCTTTATCTAACATGTCTTCTTCTTGATCGGTAGCTTCATTTAATGAATCAAACCCTTCACGAATGACTACATGGCATGTTGTACAAGCACAAGAACCATCGCAAGCATGATGAATTTCCACACCCGCATTATGTGCCACTTCTAATAAGTTGTCGCCTGCTGCTGCATCAACCACCATACCCTCTGGACAGAATTCTTCATTCGGTAAAAAAATCACTTTTGGCATATTACTTTCCTCAATATAAAAAACTCGTTAATTTATAACCGCACTTTATTGCTCAATATCTGATACAGATTTACCTGCCAGCGCTTGATTAATGGATTTATTCATTCGTCTTGCCGCAAATTCTTGAGTCGCAACATCAAGGGCTTTGATTCCCTGAACGATAGCATGACGATCTGTACCTTCTTTTACATCCATTAACTGTTTCAATGCATTTTCAATGTGGTGGAATTCGGCTTCGGTCAATAATTCCGCCCCATCTTGTTGTAATGCCACAATCACGCTTTCAATCACACGATCAGCCTCAACACGTTGCTCGGCTAATTCACGGGCTTGCATATCATCTTGTGCATTATCAAAAGAAGCTTTAATCATTGCCGTTACTTCTTCATCCGTTAAACCATAAGAAGGCTTAATTTGAATCGATGCTTGGACTTTTGTGGATTTTTCCATGGCGGTTACACTTAATAAGCCATCTGCATCCACTTGATAAGTCACACGAATATGTGCGGCACCTGCTACCATTGGTGGAATACCACGCAACGTAAAACGACCTAAAGAACGGCAATCATCCACTAGCTCACGTTCCCCTTGTACCACATGTACCGTCATCGCAGTTTGACCATCTTTAAAGGTGGTAAATTCTTGCGCGCGAGCCACAGGAATTGTGGTATTACGTGGAATAATTTTCTCCACTAAACCGCCCATGGTTTCAATACCTAAAGAAAGTGGCACAACATCGAGTAACAACATATCACTGTCATTCTT
>CAUUXN010000064.1:0-9280 GCA_963548985.1 uncultured Haemophilus sp.
CGTTTTGATGACCGAACCACTAACAACTTAGATAAATATTGCCCGAATGCAAAAGTGATTCAGATTGATATTGATCCAACCTCTATTTCTAAAAACGTCCCTGTTGCGATTCCAATTGTAGGTAACGCGAAAAATGTATTGGATGAGTTCTTAAGCTTATTAGGTGAAGAAATTGGTTCACGTCCTCAAAACCAATTAGAAGATTGGTGGAAACAAATTGATGAATGGAAAGCGAAAAAATGCTTGGATTTCGACCGCACTTCAGGCGTAATTAAACCGCAACAAGTGATGGAAGCGGTATATCGTATTACAAAAGGCCAAGCTTATGTGGCATCGGATGTAGGCCAACATCAAATGTTTGCCGCATTACATTATCCATTTGATTTACCGCGTCGTTGGATCAACTCAGGTGGTGCAGGTACGATGGGCTTCGGTTTACCGGCTGCATTAGGGGTAAAACTTGCGCATCCTGAAGCAACCGTGGTTTGTGTAACGGGTGATGGCAGTATTCAAATGAATATCCAAGAGCTTTCAACAGCAACGCAATATGGTATTCCAGTAGTGGTGATTTGTTTGAACAACCACTTCTTAGGAATGGTGAAACAATGGCAAGATTTGATTTACTCAGGCCGCCATTCTCAAACTTATATGAATTCTTTACCAGATTTCGTGAAGTTAGCAGAATCTTATGGGCATGTGGGAATTCAAATTTCAACACCAGATGAATTAGAAAGCAAATTACAAGAAGCCTTCAGCATTAAAAATAAATTGGTCTTTGTTGATATTAACGTTGATGAAACCGAACACGTTTACCCAATGCAAGTTCGCGGCGGGGCGATGAATGAGATGATTTTAAGCAAACCACAAGAGGAGAAAGAATAATGCGTAGAATTTTATCTGTTTTATTAGAAAATGAATCCGGTGCATTATCTCGTGTGGTCGGCTTATTTTCCCAACGTGCATTTAACATTGAAAGCTTAACTGTGGCACCAACCGATGATCCAACCCTTTCTCGTATGACGATTGAAGCTGTGGGTGATGAGCAAGTGCTCGAACAAATCGAAAAACAACTTCACAAATTAGTGGATGTGTTTAAAGTTATTAACTTGAGTGAACATGAGCACGTTGAGCGTGAAGTGTTGTTAGTGAAAGTGCGAGCAACGGGTTCATCACGCGATGAGCTAAAACGTTTAGCAGACATCTTCCGTGGTCAGATTGTGGATGTAACAACAAAATCCTACACGATTCAATTAACGGGTACAAAAGACAAATTAGATGCTTTTGTTGAGGCGGTGAAGGAAGAAAGTACATTACTTGAGATTGTTCGTTCAGGCTTAATTAGTCTTTCCCGTGGCGAGAAAAATATTCTCTAATGCTGTGAAAAGTGCGGTTAAAAATGACCGCACTTTTGAAACAAAAAGGAAGTCATGATTGACTTCCTTTTTGTTTATTCTGAATAAATATTAAGCTTCCGATTTATTAGTGAATGCGATATATAAACAAACTGCAAAACCGGCAATTAAAACATAAGGTGTAAAGGTTGGAACGCCAGTAGGGGCAGCCGCGAAACCAAAGTTATGTGCCGCTGCTGCGCCCAGTAACATACCGAGCACAAATAATGCTGAGTCATTATTTCCTTCACCAATATTGACTAATTGTTTGCCTGGGCAACCACCGCCTAATGCAAAGCAAAGTCCGCAAAGCGCCATAGAAAGGAAATTGTAGAGATAGTCATTATGTGCGATAGGTTGTTTTTCAAAGCCTAAATGGAATTGACCTAATAAGGCATTGGTTATTGCCGCAAAGACAATCAATGCAATCACGCCATTTAATAAATGCGCATCACGGAAGAGGACAAAGTTTCGGAATGCCCCAATTGTGCAAAAACGCGATTTTTGCATCAGTACACCGAGAAGTAATCCGCCCGTAAGCGACATCCAAATAGCCGCATGTTGTGCACCCGGGCCTTTTTCAGAGGTGTAAATCGCTAGATTTTCACCAAATTTAAATTGGGTTAAGGCTAAAACAAGCAAAATTACGGCAAAGATTGGACCAATTAAACCTGAAGATTGGCTTTGTTCCTTAGATTTACCTAATGAGAATCCTCGATTAGCGAAGAAAATGCCGCCTAATACACCGGCAAACAATCCTACGATACCTGCAATTGCAGTGAGATCACCGCCACCTAATCGTAAATAAGCACGCCATGGACAACCTAAGAAAATGAGTGCACCAAGCATCGCAAAAAAAGCCTAAGCTAATACGAGCAAGTGGGGCAGATCCACCACGAGGTTTAAATTCCTTAGATAATAATGCACTGGCGAGTGCTCCTAAAACTAATCCAATGAGTTCTGGGCGAAGGTATTGCAATGGGGCAGCGTGATGTAATCCAAGCGATCCGGCTGTATCGCGTAAGAAACAAGCCGCACAAAATCCCATATTACCAGGATTGCCATTGTAAGTGAGAAGTGGCGCAACGATACCAAGTGCAGCACCTGCAACCACAGGCCAAGTTAAAATTTTCATAATTAGACCCTTGTGATATCTGAAGTTAAATTGAATTGTGTGTTTTTAATAATAAAAACAAAGGTATTGTAGAAAGAGTTGAAAAATAAAGAAAGTTTATTTTTTTGAAATTGTGAGCGGGATCAAAGATTAGTTGATAATGAGAAAAGCTTGTTTAATTATCATAAAAAATAAAAGTGCGGTTAAATTTAACCGCACTTAAGATATGTTATTCAGCAGGGTACCAATGCAGATGTTCAAAGGCTATCTGACATGTTTCCCCTTCTTTCGGGCCAGAATCTCGTCGTCCAATTTGAACACGAATATCTTGATCTCCAACTTGGATATTATAATCCGTCACTTCACCAAGATAGGAACGACGTTTTACAACACCTGGGATTCCACCTTGTTGAACAAATTCAATGTCGGATGGACGGCTTGCTAATATGGCTTTCCCTTGTGAAAGTAAGTCATTATTTGGCATTTCTGGAAGATTGAAAATACCATCAACTTTATCAATATGAATACCTTGTGATGACAGGTTTACATTTAATTGATTTGATAACCCGATAAAATTGAAGACAAACTTGTTAGCTGGGTTGTTATAAATATTTAATGGGGTATCAATTTGTTGTACCGCCCCTTTCTTCATAACCATAATACGATCTGAAAGTGCCATCGCTTCAGATTGGTCATGAGTCACATAAATAATTGAGAACCCAAATTTTTTCTGTAATGCCTTAATTTCAAACCGCATTTCTTCACGAAGATGTGGGTCTAAGCTTGATAATGGTTCGTCTAGTAACATGACGTCTGGGTTAATTGCTAATGCTCTAGCAAGTGCCACACGTTGTTTTCCACCACCAGATAAATCATCAGGGCTTTTCTTGGCAACACTAAGTAAATTAGTGTGTCTTAGCGCATCGGTTGTTCGTTTTTCAATTTCTTGGGCTGAAATATTTTTGAGTTTTAACGGAAAGGCAACGTTATCATATACCGTCATATGTGGCCATACCGCAAAGGCCTGAAAGACCATGCCAAAATTGCGTTTCTCTGGCGGGAGATAGAAATTGTTTTTCTTCGATGACAGTAATTTATCACCGACTTTAATTTCCCCACCATCTAAGTCTTCAAAGCCTGCAATCATTCGTAGGGTAGTTGTTTTTCCACAACCTGATGGCCCTAGCATAGAGAAACATTCGCCTTTTTCGATAGAAAGGTTAAGATCTTCAATGGCAATAACATCACCAAATTTTTTCATGACATGATTTAATTGAATATAGCTCATCTTTTACTCCTAACCTTCTATTTTTGAGTTTTCTTTTCAGCATAACGTTTAATAACAGTTTGGCCTAACACAATGATTATTAGGGCAATACCCGCTAATGCTGCAGAATAAACCGTTTCACCGTCTTCATTTAGAGTATAAATTGCGACACCGATGGTTCGTGTAGAAGGACCATATAACATAACAGAAACAGTCAATTCACGTAGGGCTGGAAGGAAAATCAGGAAGAAAGCAGCAATCATCCCTGGTCTTACGAGTGGGATAACAATATCTTTTAAGGATTGCCACATACTTGCTCCACATGCTCGAGAAGCTTCAACTAATGAATCATGTACTTGCTCAAGTGCTGCAGAGTTAGCTTTGAGTGAGAAAGCCATATAACGCGCAATGTAAGCAATTAAAATAATCCAAACTGTATTGTAGAGATTGATGCCAAATTTACCACTCCAGGCAAGGATCACCCCAAGAGCAATGACAGAGCCAGGTACGGAGAATGGTAACATCCCTAAGAACTCAAGAATACCTTTTCCGCGAACACGCATTTTAACGATAACATAAGAAATCATTACCCCTGCAAACATGGTAATAAGTGCTGCCGCGAGACCGAGAGTCACACTATTGCGAATTGCATCTTTTGTTAACTGCCATTCAAATAAGATGAATTTATAGTTATCTAATGTGAGGTTTTCCCATGTAATTGGTAATCCATAGGTTTTTAATCCACCAACAAGGAAAATCGTGACCGTAGGCAATACGATTGTAAAGGCGATGTAGAGTAAGCAAATAACAAGCAACGGTTTTCTCAAACCACGAAGTTTTACTTCAATAGGTCTAAAGCTTTTACCGGCAATAATTTGGAATCGGCCTTTATTTAAGATTTTGTTTTGTAACCAAATAATAAGTGCCGCAGTGAATACTAAAACAGTTGCAAGTACAGTACCGGTACGAATTGCTTCAAAGCTACCCGCACTTTGGTGAATACGTTCATAAATGAGGGTTGGAATGTTAAAAATACCATTTTCTACGCCCAGTACGGCAACAGTACCAAAGTGAGCCATAGAATAGAGCATAATGAGTAATGCACCAGAAAGAATACTAGGCATGACGAGTGGAATGGTAATTTTACGTGTAATGGTAAAGAGGCTTGCGCCTGAGATTCTCGCTGATTCTTCTAATGTCGGGTCCATGCGCTCTAATGCACCACAGACTTGGATAAAGACGAATGGGAAAAGATACATTGTTTCTACAGCCATAATACCAGCGTAGCTATAGATATTAAAAATAGGTCCATCAAATCCTAAATCCATGAAGAATTGGTTAATATAACCAGAACGTGGTGAAAGTAACATTTTCCAAGCTAAGGCTCCAATGAAAGAAGGAAGCATAAAAGGTACAAGGAACATCACTTTCATAAAACCTTTATAAGGTAGATCTGTTCGAGTTACTAACCAAGCAAAAAATGTACCAATGATCGTACTCATCACTGTTACGCCAGATGCGATGAAAAGTGAATTGAGTAATGCTTCATAGGTTTCTTCTTGCTTAAGAATATTCACCACATCGGTGATATTAAATTGTCCATCAACCCAAAAAGAATTGAGGAAAATAAGTAAAACAGGAACCGCAACAACGATAACTAAGATACCGATAGATAAGGCTAGAATAACGTTAGCAATATTGAATGGATGATTATTTTGAATAGTTGTAGCCATAATAAACCCCTCTAGATTTCTTTAGCAGAATCAAACCAAAGCAAATCATGAAAACTGATAAAGCAATTTTCACCTTCATTGAACATTAAATTATTACGTAATGCTTTATTAGTTGGGATTTCTGTTCGTAGTGTTACACCATCAATCTCTACCATATAATCCATTACCGCGCCAAGAAAACTGGCTCTTGATATTTTTCCTAGTAAACCTTCATTGTTTTTGCTTAGTATGATATCGGAAGGTCGACATCCTAATTTCCCTGAGTTAGGTGGCAAGTTTTTCCAGTTTAAAATTTGATTACCTTCTCCAATATAATGATGATTATTTTGGTATCTCACAGGAATGAAATTTGCGAGCCCCATAAATTTAAACACCATCTCATTTTCTGAACGTTCGTAAATGTCCCATGGTGTGCCAATTTGTTGGATATCGCCATGCTCATTCATAATGGCCAAACGGTCTGATATTGCTAGGGCAATTTCTTGGTCATGTGTTACGTACAGAATAGTAATGCCGAGTTTTTTCTGTAACTCTTTAATTTCGAAACGCATTTCTTCTCGAAGATTAGCATCTAGGTTATTGAGAGGTTCGTCTAAGAGCATTAAAGATGGTTTAGCAACTAATGCCCTTGCGAGAGCAACACGCTGTTGTTGTCCTCCTGATAATTGAGAAGGTAAACGTTCTTCTAAGCCAGTTAAATTGACTAATTCGACAACTTCCATCACTTGTTTATGGAGAGCTTGTTTTTCAATATTTTTTAATTTAAGAGGATAGGCGATATTGTCAAAGACAGTCATATGTGGCCAAACAGCATAATCTTGGAAGACGACACCTAGACCACGTTGATCTGGTGGAACATCCGTGTTTGTAGCGGGATCGGCAACAACCACATCGTCAATTAAAATACGGCCACTATCTGGCACATCAAATCCTGCAAGCAGGCGTAATAAGACAGTTTTTCCACAGCCGGATGGGCCAAGAAGCGTAAAGCACTCTCCATCTTTTACAACTAGAGAAAGATCTTTTAACACTTCATTTGAACCGAATTTTTTACATATGTTTTCAAATGTAATTGTTGCCATAATCACAACTCCTTACTGATTAACGACCTTGAAGAATTTGAGTGAAATGTTTAATTGTTTCTTCTTTTTCTGACATTAATTTTTCATAGTCAATAGGAATTGCTCTTGATACAGCATCTTCTAGAGATGGCATACCAAATTTAGCATCAAGTTCAACGCCTTTTCTAACTGGTAATGTCCCTTCGTTAGCAATGATTTTTTGTCCATCTTCAGAAAGTAAGAAGTCAATAAATTTTTGTGAAGCTGCAAGGTGTTCAGTGCCTTTTAAGATTGCAGCAGGGCTAGGAATGACAAGCATTTCTTTTGGATAGACCAATTTTAATTGCGCACCTTTTTTGATTTTATCATTGGTAATATAGTCAACCGCTAAGGAAGCTAACAAATCACCTGATGCAGTATCATCGATAACTTGTCCTGCGCCTTTACCTACTTTAGCTTTATTTGATTTTAATTTTTCAAAGAATTCCCAACCAAATTTATCTTTTAATAGAGAAACACTCATATATGACGTACCTGATAATGCAGGGTTTGCAATACCAAATGCACCTTTATATTCAGGTTTTAAGATATCAGCCCATTCAGCAGGTGGATTATCTTTAACGAAACGCGTATTGTAGGCGATTGCTAGTGTGCCGAGGCGGATTGGGGTAAAAGAACCATCGAAATTAGGGATAGGATTAACGATATTGTTTGTTTCAGGGGAAACATAAGCTTCGAGCATGCCGTTCTTTTTCATTTGGAAGAAGTCAGGTACTTCACTTGTCCAAATTACATCAGCCATAATTTTCCCGGATTCTTTTTCCGTTGCAATTTTAGCCATCAATTTTCCGGCACCAGCAGACTGATAATCCATTTCAACATCTGGATATTTTTCAGTAAACTTAGCTTTTAATGCTCCAATTAATGATTCCTTCATTGATGTGTACACAATTAATTTTTCTTGTGCTGCAGCAATATTACTAAGTGACATACCTAGTCCAATAGCAATCAATGTTAAAGACATTTTTTTATTCATAATGAAACCTCACTGAGATAGGGATAAAATCAGTAAATGAGATCAAACTACGATCGACATTTATACCAAAACATCTAACCTACAAAATACGCTTAAATATTTGAATATAAAAGTCTAAATTTAAATAATTTTCAGATTTGTGATAGAGATCACTTAATAATGTCTAAATCCATCTTCCCAAATGCAATTCCACAATATCAACTAAATGTCGAAGAAATGTGGTGTCTTGGTCGTTGTGGAAACGGTCTGTGTCTCGAGATTTGAAGAGTAAAAGTGCGGTTGGTTTTTGTGGTGTTCCGCCTAAGCGGCAAATCGCCACAGAGCCGATAGGGAGTTCTTCAGGGAGGAAGATAAGGGCTTTTTCTTTATTGGAGAGATCGCCTAAATAGAATTGGCGTAAGCCCATGCACTCTAGGCGAATGAGTTCAAAGGCTTTTCTGTCTAGCCAATATTGTTCAGGAGTGGTGTCTTTTTTTTGCCAGCTGTCAGTGAAAAGTAAGATTTTTGCACCTTCTAGCTCATAGCTTTTTGCCCAGTCATCAAGCTTTTCATTGATGGCGATAAAGTCTTCTGCTTGAAACAGTTTTTTCTGCAAAGGTAAGAGGGCAAAGAAGATATCAGCTTCTTGATGAGCAAGCTGATGAAATTTTTCGAGTAGTAGAGTAAGTGTTTTGATCTGTTCTCGTTGCTGCGCAAGTTGTGCTTCGACTAATGACATCGTCCCTTCTTCATGGCTATGCGGAATGGTAAGCTGTTGAAGTAGCTCAGGGCGATGAGTAAAAAAATCAGGGTGATTTTTTAGGTAGTCAGCAATATCTTGTTCAGTCATCAAAAACTCCTTAAAAAATAACCGCACTTGGTTGTGCCAAAGTGCGGTTTATTTTTATGCTGTTTTAGGCGGCAAATGGATCGCGTAAAATCATTGTTTGAACACGATCTGGACCCGTTGAAAGGATAGCCACTGGTACGCCAGTTACTTCTTCGATACGTTTGATGTAATCACGGCAAGTTTGCGGTAGTTTATTTACATCAGTCACACCAAAGGTGTTTTCTTTCCAACCAGGTAGAGTTTCGTAAATTGGCTCTACGCCTTCCCAATCTTTTGCTGCTAATGGTGCATATTCAACAATTTCGCCATTTGGCATTTTGTAAGCCGTACAGATTTTTACTTCATCAAAGCCATCTAATACGTCTAATTTGGTCATACAGAAACCAGAAATTGAGTTAAGTTGAATTGCGCGACGAATCGCTACAGCATCAAACCAACCACAACGACGTGGACGACCAGTTACTGCACCAAATTCATTTCCTTTACGGGCAATTTCAGCACCGGTTTCATCGAATAATTCAGTCGTGAATGGACCACCACCAACACGTGTACAGTATGCTTTGATGATACCTAACACATAATCAAGGTTACGAGGACCGAAACCGGAGCCTGTTGCTACACCGCCTGCTGTAGTGTTAGAACTGGTTACATACGGATAGGTGCCGTGGTCGATATCAAGCATGGTACCTTGGGCACCTTCAAATAAAATGTTGTCGCCATTTTTGCGAGCAGTATCTAAGATGGTTGTCACATCTGCTACCATGCCAGTGATGATATCAGCTACCGCGAACACATCGTCTAATGTTTTTTGATAATCAACAGGTTCTACTTTGTAGTAGTTCACCAATT
>CAUUXN010000065.1:0-9254 GCA_963548985.1 uncultured Haemophilus sp.
GCTTAGGCTTAGATGCGATGTGGCAATTAGTCGGTTTCTTCCTTGGCTGGGTAGGTGGTAAAGGTAAAGGCCGTGCATTAGGCGTTGGTGAAGTGAAATTTACCGGACAAATCTTACCAACCGCGAAAAAAGTGGTATATCGCATCAATATGAAACGCGTAATTAACCGCAAGTTAGTGATGGGAATGGCTGATGGTGAAGTGGAAGTCGATGGTCGTGTTATCTACACTGCAACCGATTTAAAAGTTGGCTTGTTCCAAGATACATCAAGTTTCTAATTTAAATAAACACAACATCATAAAAAAAGATAGCCCGATTTACTCGGGCTTTTCTTTTTCTATTCTTCGTCAATAATATCGACAAATTCGGCATTTAGTAATTTAGCCAAATCTTGTGGGGCCAATTCGACGCTTAATCCACGTTTACCGCCTGAAACAAAAATCGTATCAAACTCAAGTGCGGTCGAATTTATCACTGTTTTTACACGTTTCTTTTGCCCTAATGGACTAATGCCACCAACTAAATATCCCGTGCTTTTTTGTGCCGCATCTTTATCGGCCATTTCCACTTTTTTTACACCAATGGATTTTGCCGCTTTCTTTAAACTCAACATATTTGCCGTGGAAAGCACAAAACACGCTAATTTTTTCTGATCACCATTTTCAGCGACTAAAAGTGTTTTAAAGGATTGGTGCGGATCAAGCCCAAGTTTTTCAGCGGCTTCATCGCCAAAATGCGTATTGTTAGGGTCATGATCATAGGTATGGAGAGTAAAAGGAATTTTATTTTTCTTTAGTAAATCAATTGCCGGTGTCATCTGATTTCCTTATGTATTTATGCGTCTTTTTTCTGTAGAATGAATCGGTTCAGAATATTTTACAGCGGAGAGAAAAATGGACGCAAGCCTAAATATTGCTATTGCAGCAGAATTTGATCTATGTGAAAAAATTACCGAAGCCCTTGAACAAAGTGAGCTAGATGTAGGCAAGGTTTCAATTGTAGAAATTTATCCTTTTGAAGAAGAGCAAGCGGTACGTTTTCGCAATAAAGCGGTTGCTCAATTAGCCACTGATGAGATTGAGTGGGATAGCGTTAATTATCTTTTCTTCGCAGGCCAAATTGACCAAGCCTCTTTATTAGCTCAAGCCGCAGAAAGTGGCTGTGTGGTGATTGATTTAAAAGGGATTTGCTCAGCATTGTCTGATGTCCCTGTTGTTGTCCCTACAATCAATGAAGAAAATCTAACAGAGTTGAGACAACGTAACATTGTGAGTTTACCTGATCCGCAAGTGAGTCAATTAGCTTTATCTCTACTACCAATTATTCAACAAACAAATTTAACTCAAGTCTTTGCAACATCACTTTTACCCGCTTCTTATACGGATGGTGAAACCGTGAATAAACTTGCTGGACAAACCGCTCGTTTACTGAATGGTATGCCATTAGAAGAAGGTGAAACTCGTTTTGCCTTTGATGTGTTTCCACAACAAGCGGCTAATTTAAATCTGCAATTACAAAAAATCTTCCCACAGTTAGACAATGTGATTTTCCATCAAATTCAAGTGCCTGTCTTCTACGGCATGGCACAAAAAGTGACTGCACTTTCAGATTATGAATTTGATTACCAGCCACAACAAAGCGAATTGGTTGAATTACGCGATAGCCTTATTACGCCTGTGATTAACGGTGAAAATGAAAATGGTGAAGAAAGCGTAAAATTGCATATCAGCCAACAAAGTGCGGTTGAAAATGGCATCGAATTTTGGACGGTTGCAGATGAGCAACGTTTCAATATTGCCTTGTTAGGTGTGAAATTACTTGAGTCGATTTATCACCAAGGTTATTAATTTAAGTTAAGGGGAAGACAATGCAACAATCTTTACTTGAACGCCTTTTTTCTATTAAAGAAAAGGGCAGTACGACCAAAACCGAAATTATTGCCGGTATTACCACCTTCTTTACCATGGTGTACATCGTGTTTGTGAACCCATCCGTATTAGGTGATGCAGGAATGGATAAGCAAGTTGTTTTTGTGACCACATGTTTAATCGCCGCGCTCGGCACTATTGCGATGGGATTATTCAGTAATTTACCTATCGCCCTTGCACCTGCCATGGGGCTCAATGCGTTCTTTGCCTATGTAGTTGTTGGCAAGCTTGGTTATTCTTGGGAAGTGGGTATGGGCACCATTTTCTGGGGCTCAATTGGTTTATTTATTCTCACCTTATTCCAAATCCGTTATTGGTTAATGGCTTCCATTCCGCTTTCACTACGCGTGGGAATTGGTGCAGGTATCGGATTTTTTATTGCTTTAATTGGCTTTAAAAATATGGGATTGGTTGTAGCGAATCCTGCAACCTTAGTGGCATTAGGCAATTTACATGATCCGAAAATTCTACTTGGTGTATTAGGCTTTTTCATTATTGTAGTTTTAGCTGCACGTAATATTTTCTCTGGTGTCTTAATTTCTATTGCAGTCGTGACTGGTTTAGCCCTTTTTATTGATGATCAAGTGACTTTCCACGGCATTGTTTCTATGCCACCAAGTTTAGGTGCGGTTGTCGGTAAAGTGGATATTGCAGGTGCTTTAGATACCGCTTTGCTCGGCATCATTTTCTCTTTCCTTTTAGTTAACTTATTTGACTCATCAGGCACCTTATTAGGCGTGACTGATAAAGCAGGTTTCAGCGATGAAAAAGGCCGTTTTCCAAAAATGAAACAAGCCCTTTATGTGGATAGCGTGAGCGCGGTAGTCGGTTCTTATATTGGAACATCGGCTATCAGTACCTATATCGAAAGTGGCGCAGGGGTTTCTGTCGGTGGTAGAACAGGTTTAACAGCAGTAACAGTCGGGGTTTTATTCTTACTCACCATTTTCTTCTCGCCGCTTGCTAGTGTGGTGCCTGCTTATGCAACAGCTGGAGCATTAGTCTATGTAGGGATTTTAATGGCATCTAGTCTTATTCGTGTACACTGGGACGATTTAACTGAAGCAACGCCTGCTTTTATCACCGCCGCCATGATGCCATTTACCTATTCAATAACTGAAGGTATCGCATTTGGTTTTATTAGCTATTGCGTCATGAAGGCCTGTACAGGTAGAATACGCGAGATCAATGCCCCTGTATGGGTGGTGTCTTTACTGTTTGTAGCCAAGTTCGTTTGGGTTGGCTGATTTCATAAAGGCATAATTATTACGCCTTCATTTTTATAGTATTGTAACAAGGAGTGCGTTATGCAAAATATTCTTTTTATTGTCAATGATTCCACATATAGCGGAGAAAAAACGTTCAACGCTGTTCGTTTCGCCATCAATATGAAGGAAGAACACAGCAAGGATGTGAATATTAAATTATTCTGCTTTTCTGATGCGATTTTATGCGGTATTGCTGGGCAAAACCCAAATGAAGGTTTCAATATCCAACAACTTATCGATATTTTAGCGGCACAAGGTGCTGAAATTAAATTATGTACCAGCTGCGTAAAAGCACGTGGTTTATTAGATGCTAAATTAATTGACGGCGTGACCCTTGGTACTTTAGATGATGTTTCTGAATGGACATTATGGGCGGATAAAGTTTTAACGTTCTAATTTCTGATAAAACTGACAAAATAAAAAGGTGTAATCAATAGATTGCACCTTTTTAATTCTATATGGTCGGTTTAAGTTTTTAAACCTCGCCACCAATCCCAACAAACTTCTCAACAAAGGCAACGATCTTTTGAAAAATGCTTTGTTTTTTCGTGAGATATTGCGGATTAAGCGGACTCATTTTCGGTAGGGCATCATTTAAATCCGTACCTTGTTCACTAGCATATCCGCGTTTTAAGGATACGTTAATATAACGCTTCGCGGCATCAATATTCAGCCCTTCACTGCTAATTAATTCGTCAGCTTCTTTCTGTTGCTCTTTTTGAGCAAATTGGAAGAAGGACTCAATAATACCGGCTTTATCGACAATGCTATCTAAGTCAGTTTGATTGATAAAATCTACGATTAAACTTTCTTTGGCGCGATTACCTAGGCTCGCTCGGATTGTGGTTCGAATTTCATCAATCAGCTCAGCTTTATTTTTCATTTTTTTATTGTGTTCAAAAATCAATTCCAAGATGTAATCCAGATTGATTTCTTGGGATTTTAATAAATCCACCTCAAACACCACATCGTCCCAATCAATGGTCGATTTTGCTTTTTCCTCGCCATCTTTTTGACGACGGAGCCAATCCCGAATATCGTTGTAAGTTGAACGGTAATTCTGAATGCTACGTTCGCTTGGCATATCAATAGGTTGCATTTCAGCAAAAGCCTCATCCGTTAAATAATATTTTTCTTTAAAGGCTTCAACGGCTTTTGCATCGTTGGTATCGAGCGATTGAAATGCTTGTAAAGCAGAGAACTCATCGTAGTTTTGCAGAATATTTTCAACTCGCAAATATTCACCAAATAATTTCACAAAATCTTTCTTGTCTTTTTCCGTTTGAATTACATCTGGATCCGGGAAGCGTTCTTGTAACTCTGCAATAACGTCTAAATACCCACGACAGGCAACACCTGCATCGGTAAAGCCTTCCATATATTCTTGGTAACTTTTTTCCAAAACGACATTGCGCGTATTGGATTTACCGAAAAGGGTAATCGCATCAATGGTATCTTGTTCCAAATCACGGAAAGTGACGATATTGCCAAAACTTTTGGTGCTGTTATAAATGCGGTTTGTGCGTGAATAAGCTTGAATCAAGCCATGGTAACGCAAGTTTTTATCCACAAATAACGTGTTTAAGGTTGGGGCATCAAAACCAGTTAAAAACATTCCAACAACAATCAGTAAATCCACCTCTTTGTTTTTAACGCGTTTAGCAAGATCACGATAGTAGTTTTGGAAGGATTTACCATCCACATCATAATTGGTGGCAAAATAGCCGTTATAATCATCAATGGCAGATTTTAAAAATTCCTTGGCTGAGGAGTTCATCGCATCCACTTCAAAACTTTCATCGACAATATCGCCAATCGCATCTTGCTCTTCATTAGCGGCAAAGGAAAAAATTGTTGCAATTTTAAGTGGATTTTTGACCGCACTTTGCAACCGTTTGAACGTTTCGTAATAGATTTTAGCCGCATCGACACTGCTTACGGCAAACATGGCATTGAAGCCATTGTTACCGGCATTAAAGCGATGAGTCTTTTGTTTGAAATTATCTAAAACATATTGGGCAATTTGCTTGATACGTTCTGGGTGTAAAAAAGCTTGTTTCTTCTCAAGTGTGGTCAGTTTTTCAAGATTTTTTTCGGTTTCAATGCTTTTAAATTGTGGGCGAACATCGTTGTAATCCACTTTAAATTTCAGCACTTTTTCATCACGAATCGCATCGGTGATAATGTAAGAGTGAAGTTCAATGCCAAAAACACTCGCCGTGGTTTCTGCACCTAATGCGTTACTTGGGAAAATCGGCGTACCGGTAAAACCGAATTGATAGTATTTTTTGAATTTTCTCGTCAGATTTTTTTGCGCTTCACCAAATTGAGAACGATGACATTCATCGAAGATAAAGACGACCTGCTTATCGTAAATCGGCAATTTATCTTCCGATTTCATCAGATTATTGAGTTTTTGAATGGTAGTAACAATGATCTTATTGTCGTCTTTTTCGATATTGCGTTTTAATCCTGCCGTACTTTCCGAACCATTCACGCTATCCGGTGAAAAGCGTTGGTATTCCTTCATGGTTTGATAGTCCAAATCCTTTCTATCTACCACGAAGAATACTTTTTCAATAAAGTCTAATTCCGTTGCAAGGCGTGCGGCTTTAAAGCTGGTGAGCGTTTTGCCGGAGCCTGTGGTGTGCCAAATGTAGCCGCCACTGTCTTTATTGCTCCAATTTTTTGCCTGATATGAACTTTTAATTTTCCATAAAATACGCTCGGTGGCGGCAATTTGATACGGCCGCATAATCAATAGGGTGTCGGAAACATCAAACACACAGTAATTGACCAACACATTAAGCAGGGTATGCTTTTGCAAGAAGGTCGCTGTAAAATCTTTTAAATCTTTAATTAAGGTATTTTTTGCCGTAGCCCAATTCATTGTGAAGTCGTAGCTGTTTTTATCTCGCTTGGTGGTGTTGGCAAAATAGCGGGTATCTGTGCCATTGGAAATGACAAAAATCTGAATATATTTAAAGAGAGAATTTTCTTTATTGAAACTTTCTTTGCTGTAACGGTGAATTTGATTAAAGGCTTCACGAATGGCCACACCGCGTTTTTTCAGTTCGATATGCACAAGCGGTAAACCATTGACCAAAATTGTCACATCATAACGATTGTCATAGCTACCGATTTGCTCAAATTGATTGACGACTTGCAGGGTGTTATTGGCAAGATTTTTCTTATCTAGCAGATAAATATTCTGAATGTGTCCATCATCAAATACAAAATCATAAATATAGTCATCATGAATTTTACGGGTTTTCTCGATTAGACTATCGCTCGGTTTATCTAAATATTCTTCTAAAAAACGTCGCCATTCCGCATCGGAGAAAACCACATTATTCAACCGTTGTAATTGAACACGTAAGTTTTTAATCAACGCATCATGACCATTGATTTCTTGTAAATACTCATAGCCTTGCGCCCGTAAATCGCGAATAAACTCGCGCTCAAGGCTACCTTCCGTTTGGTAACCGGCATTAGGCTCTTCCACAAATTTATTATATTGATCTAAAACGATAAAATTATTGGATTCGGCGATGGTTTTGTATTGGGTCATGAGTGGTTCCTTAATGCTTTTGATTTTTTAGTTTTTGTAGGGTGGGCTTTAGCCCACCGTTTTATTTATGATTGTTAATTGGTGGGCTAAAGCCCATCCTACGGTATTGTTATATATCACCTTTAATTTTCAAATCTGGGCTGCCTCCCCAATCTTCAGGATAAATCTCTGCTTTCACATCACGATGGAAGGAAGAATACGGCCAATCTTTTACCGTCTCAACATAGCCATGTTTCACAGGATTGTAATAAATATAATCCAAATGATTCGCCAAATCTTTATCATCACGAATTAAATGCTCCCAAAATCGGCGTTGCCAAATACCTGATTCTCGATATTTTTGTCTATTTTTATTAAATTGTCGGCATTCTTTTGGAAGTTGTCGTGTAAATTGTGTTTTTAAATATGCGATGCGTATTGCGTAATTATCATCATTTTCAGGTAATTGCATCAGTAAATGAATATGATCGGGCAAAATACAAATTGCTACTGTTTCGAATGGATAATGTTCACAAGTTTGTTTATATGCAGATCTAAATTCATTGATATAGTCAGTTAGATAAGATTTTGTTCTATCTTGTAAAACAATTGTGAAAAAATATAATCCACCTTTAGTAAAATCGCGACGATAATTAGACATATATTATTCCAAATTGTAGTTTGTAGGGTGGGCTTTAGCCCACCATAAAAATATTCTCATTACATTGTAGGGTGGGCTTTAGCCCACCGTTTGTTGTGATTAATTGGTGGGCTGAAGCCCACCCTACGGATTACGAGAAATTCAATAACAATTCTCTGTAATACTCATACCGCTTTTGGCTTTGCTCAATCGCTAAAGGTAAGCCTTCGGTGATGGATTTTGTAAGGGTTTCAAATTTATCTAAGATTGAAACGATGCGTTGTTGTTCTTCGGGTGGAGGAACAAATATTAGAATTTCATTTAAGATTGCTTGAGTCAGGCTGGGTCTGCCTGACCCTGTATCTAACTTAGTTAGATCGACCGTTTTCATAAAATGGTAGAAATATTTTGGCAAAATTTGATTCTCATCTATTTCTGTATAATAAATAGTGTCAACATTCCAAAATGGTTCATCAAGATAAAATATATTTGTAATAGTTCCTTTTCGTGGAATTAATACCGTAGGTTTATCGTATGAATATGTATCAACATATCCCATAATCCCACCTGAACCATATATTGGAATATTACCTTCTCCAAGATGTTTCCAATCTTTCCCATTTTTGATTTTAGCCACATCAATAAGTTTCTTCTTCGCCCCCCCCCATATTTAATTGCTCTAGACTATCGAAAGATAATAATTTTTCCCGATAGTATTCATACTGCTTCTGGCGTAGTATAAGCTCGCTGGTAAGCTCGCTGGTAAGCTCGCTGGTAAGCGCTGTCAATGCGTCCAAAATTTTTACGATTTCGGTTTGGACGGGGAGTGGGGGAATGGGGATTTTGATTTTCTTAAATCTTGCTTTAGAAATATTGAATCTTGTTACTCCACTGGCTGATTTCACAATCTCTTTGCGAATAGAGAGTGTTCTAAATAGGAATTTAGAAAATTCAGGCAATAACTCTACATCATCATTAAATCTTAATCCAAACGAAAAACTATTTAGATAGATTTTTTGTTCTGTTTTTGTTGTAACAGCAGAAGACATCCCTGCTTCTTCAGCGGTTTCTGAAGAACCAGTAAATAAGACATCTCCATATTTTATGGCATATTGCTTTTCATCATCAGACACATTTACGGTGTCAAGATTATTAAAATCAACTTCAATGTTATTGAAGATATTTTTGTAAGGTACATAAAGGGCATTTCCATTTTCAAAGTCAGCTTTGCCTTTTCCTGTTAGCCCACCATAAATAGAAGATATTTCATCGAGCGTTTTCCACTTAACCTCAGCCCCATCCAATAATTTTTCTAAAAAAGTGCGGTTGTTTTTCATGGTATTTTTTGTTGTTCCTCGTAGGGTGGGCTTCAGCCCACCGCTTGTTATCGTAAATTGGTGGGCTAAAGCCCACCCTACGGCTTGCTGTTATTTTTCAATCTTATTGGTGGGCTGAAGCTCACCCTACATTTTACCCCTCAATTTCTGCCACAATCTTGTCAATCTCGGTACGCAAGCGGTCAATGTTGGCAACGGTTTGTTTAATTTCTGCGTTGAGTTTATCGATATCAATGACTTCTCGGGTGTCTTTTTGCTCCACATAAGAACTCACCGCAAGGTTGTATTCATTTTTAACGATTTCTTCAAAGGAGACTGATTTTGCCAAATGCGGCACATCCTCTTTATCGGCAAAGAGTTTGATAATTTGCTCGATATGTTCCTCTTCCAAAAGGTTGTTATTGGTGGCGGATTTAAATAAACCGCTGGCATCGATAAATTGCGTTTGGGGATCGGGTTTATGTTTGGAAAGCACTAAAATATTCACCGCAATACTGGTGCCGAAAAAGAGATTTGGCGCAAGCGCAATCA
>CAUUXN010000066.1:0-9061 GCA_963548985.1 uncultured Haemophilus sp.
CGACGTGCACCTTGGGCTTCGCTAATCCCGTCGAATCCAGAATCAGCCCCAAAATCATTCGGCAGTTTATCAAAAAATCCAAGAAAGGAAAAGAAGCTATTTATTAACCTGAGAAGTTAGGGTAAAATTTTGCCACTTTTTTATAAGGAATCGAATAATGAAAACATTAAAATCTCTGACCGCACTTTCATTAGGTGCATTATGTTTAGCATTTAACACACAAGTTATTGCAAAAGAAGCAACACCCGCAAAAGCAACACAAACCCAACAACAAGCGGTAAAAGCGAGTGATAACATCGACAAATACCTTGCCATCAATATTGGTAATCGTGAAATGGTAGTTGATGAAAATGGCCAAGCATTAAGTGCATTCAAACATGAAATCACTAACATTGGTCAAAAACCAATCAAAAACATTCAATGGGTCGGTGTGTATGTGAATAACCGTAAAGTTATTTACAGCCAAGATATGCAAATCAATTTAGAAACTCCATTACAACCAGGCAAATCCATCAATATTAATTTACAAATTCCGTTTGTTCAATTGGCTGAAGATGCTCGTAAAGTCTTTATGAACCAACAAGAAAAAATTGATGTTTATCCTATTGAACGCGTTATCCTATTTGGTGATAAAACCGTTCTTTCTGATCGTTAATTTTCTTATCTAGCCCACGTAATGTGGGCTTTTTAATAACTGTATACTTGAACAGTTATTTTCTTTTCGATATACTAAAAATACGCCTAATTTTGACCGCACTTACAGCATGAACTCCACCCGAAAAATTATTCACATTGATATGGATTGCTTCTATGCCTCTGTTGAAATCCGTGAAAATCCAACGCTACAGGGCAAACCTGTCGCAGTGGGGGGAAGTTCTCGACAACGTGGTGTACTCACTACCTGTAATTATGAAGCTCGAAAATTTGGACTGCACAGTGCAATGCCGACAGCACAAGCTATCAAAAAATGCCCTAATCTGATTTTAGTGCCCGTTAATATGCCCCTTTATAAACAGGTATCCGCACAAATTCATCAGATCTTTCAACGCTATACTTCTATCATTGAGCCACTTTCATTAGATGAAGCTTATTTGGATGTCACGGATTGTACACAATGTTCAGGATCTGCCACTTGGATCGCACAAGAAATTCGTCAAGCAATTTTTGATGAATTAAAACTGACCGCCTCTGCCGGTGTAGCGCCCCTTAAATTTCTCGCCAAAATTGCTTCCGATATGAATAAACCGAATGGGCAATTTGTGATTCAACCTCATGAAGTTGAGCAATTTGTAAAAACGTTGCCATTGAAGAAAATCCCTGGTGTGGGGAAAGTCACCTCTGAACGTTTATTGAAAATGGGATTAGAAACTTGCGAAGATGTGCAAAAACTCGATCAATCTATTCTATTGAATATCTTCGGTAAAATGGGCAAACGAATTTGGGATTTTAGCCATGGCATTGATGATCGTGAAATTCAAGCGCATCGGGAGAGAAAATCTATCGGCGTAGAACGCACTTTATCCGAAAATATTCGTCATCTCGAACAAGGCATAGCATTGCTAGATAATCTCTATACCGAGCTTATTCGTCGCATTGAACGAAGTGCACCGAATATCCCTTTAACTGCTTTTCGCAAAATTGGAGTGAAATTAAAATTTGAAGATTTTCAGGTGACGACCTTAGAAAAAACAGGCTTGCCTTTATCACTAAAAAGCTTTCAACAATTACTGGAACAAATTTGGCAACGTAGCCAGGGGAAGTCTATTCGTCTTGTGGGATTACATGTGATGTTACCGGAAGAAAGCCATTTAGAACAAATGAGCTTGTGGTAAAACACAAAAGAAAATGACCGCACTTTTATTCATTCTATCCCGAGTAGGATAATGAAAAAACAAAAGTGCGGTCATTTTTTGATGAATTTGTTGAGTTGGTCGATAAGCCGAGTTCTGTCGTGGACAATCATTCCTCTAGGCGACAAATTACTCTGCCGCTCAAGCAACCTACCCGAATCCTGAGCGGGCCACTCATTGGATTCCTATTTGGTCTTGCTACGAGTGGAGTTTACCCTGCTGCCAACCGTTACCAGTGGCACGGTGCGCTCTTACCGCACCCTTTCACCCTTACCGTTTACACGGCGGTCTACTCTCTGTTGCACTGGTCGTCGGCTCACGCCGCCCGGACGTTATCCGGCACTCTGCCCTTTGTAGCTCGGACTTTCCTCTCGTTTACTTGTCCCACTAGGTCGTGCGAACACGGTTAAGGGCTTCAATAAACCAGCGATTGTCTAACCAACTCGCGGCGTAGTATAGGGGGAATTCAAAGAGCGGTCAAATTTTCATTCTTATTTTTAATAACTTCCGTTAGAATAGCCCTACAAAACACGGTCATTTTCAACCGCTCTTTTATCATAAGGATTTCCTATGAATTATTTACAAATCGCACGAGAAACCCTTTCCGTTGAAAGCCAAGCGCTCGCACAACTAAGCCAACGTTTGGATGATGAGTTTTCTCAAGTTGTCGATCTTATCCTTGCCTGCGAGGGTCGTTTAGTCATCGGTGGTATTGGTAAATCGGGGCTAATTGGCAAAAAAATGGTCGCGACTTTTGCCTCAACGGGAACCCCAAGTTTCTTCCTTCACCCGACCGAAGCCTTTCATGGCGATTTAGGCATGTTAAAACCCATCGACATCGTGATGCTGATTTCTTATAGCGGTGAAACCGATGATGTAAATAAACTCATTCCAAGTTTGAAAAACTTTGGTAATAAAATTATTGCGTTAACCAGCAATAAAAACTCAACACTTGCTCGCCATGCGGATTATGTTTTAGATATCACTGTAGAGCGTGAAGTGTGTCCAAACAACCTCGCGCCAACCACTTCTGCGTTGGTCACTTTGGCCTTAGGCGATGCCCTTGCAGTTTCATTAATTACGGCACGTCATTTCCAACCCGCAGATTTTGCGAAATTCCATCCAGGTGGCAGCCTTGGTCGTCGTTTGTTATGCAAAGTAAAAGATCAAATGCAAACTCGATTGCCGATTACCACACCAGATACCAGCTTTACTGATTGCTTAACTATTATGAATGAAGGTCGTATGGGTGTGGCATTAGTCATGGAAAACCAACAACTTAAAGGTATTATTACCGATGGTGATGTGCGCCGAGCATTAACCGCTAACGGTGCCGATACACTTAACAAGACCGCGAAAGAGCTCATGACCTCTTCACCGAAAACTATTCATGAAAATGAATTCTTAGCAAAAGCAGAAGACTTGATGAAAGAGAAGAAAATTCACTCTCTTGTTGTGGTCAATGATGAAAATAATGTTGTGGGCTTAGTGGAGTTCTCAAGCTAATGATTAACGAAAAATTAAAGAAAATTAAATTGGTCATCACCGATGTCGATGGCGTATTAACTGATGGACTACTCCATTATGATGCAAATGGCGAAGCAATTAAAAGTTTCCATGTGCGCGATGGACTTGGTGTCAAAATGTTGATGGATGCAGGTATTCAGGTAGCCGTATTATCAGGCAGAGATTCTGCAATTCTACGTAAGCGAATTAGTGATCTCGGAATTAAATTGTTCTTTTTAGGTAAGCTTGAAAAAGAAAGCGCCTGTTTGGATCTCATGAAACAAGCAGGTGTTACCGCGGAGCAAACAGCCTATATTGGAGATGACAGCGTAGATCTCCCCGCTTTTGCAACTTGTGGCCTTTCTTTTGCCGTGGCAGATTCTGCACCTTATGTGCAAAATGCCGTGGATTATGTGCTTGCACTTGGAGGCGGAAAAGGTGCTTTCCGAGAAATGTCCGATATGATTTTACATGCTCAGGGCAAAGATGAAGTCTATACTTCAGCCAAAGGCTTTTTAAAATCAGTCAAAAATATGGGGCAATAGCAAGACTCAAAACACCTAAAAAAATAACCGCACTTTGATGATTCAAAAGTGCGGTTATTTCTTTTTATGTTTTATTGATTTGCCGGTAAAGCACCTGAATTCCAAGTCGGTGCTTCAGCTGGTTTCTTCACTTGTAACATAAAGCGCTGATTTGCCGTTGCTTGTGGTTGAACGATCGTACCCGATGGAGTCGAGAACGAAATACCGCCTTTCAACAATTGTTGTACACTACCGGTATTAAACTCTGCGCCTTTCCAGCCAAGGTTGAAATCATAACCTGATGAAACCCAGAACTCTGAATTTTTACGTACCAAATGTTGATATTTCGGTGTAATCGCAATATGTACCAACACACGATCGCCTAAAGAATTCAATTCAAACTTACGAACAGTTCCTACTTCAACACCGCGATAAAGCACTGGTGAGCCTTCTGTTAAATTCATCGCATCACTGGTTTCCAAAATAAATGGCACGCCATTGCTGTATTTATTTCGAGGTTGTGCAGTTTGCGTTAAATTAAACTGTGTTTTTGATGGACCTTTGCCTAATTCAATATCAATGTAAGGCTGTAAAAGGCTATCTAAGTTTTCAATTCCACCCGCTGAGATTTGTGGTGAAATCACTTTAAATACAGTACCCTCTTTCGCAATCATGCCCATATAACTTGGGTTAATTAATGCCTTCGCTGTGATACGGTTTGTATTTTGATCAAGAGCAATCTGCTCAACTTCACCCACATTCATACCAAGATAACGCAAGCTCATTCCTTTACTTAAAGCCGTGGCATCATCTGTTATTAACGTAATCACTTGTCCTGCTGATTTAGCTCGCAGTTCACTTGGATAAAGGGTTTTATTTTTGCCTGAACCTGTATTATCAAAGCTAATCGCACCTTTTAATGAGCGAGCAACCGGTGATGCCTGGATACTAATGCCTTTCGGCGTAATATCAATTTGTGCTGCACTTTCTACCCAGAATACACTTTTATCTGTAAGAAGATTTTGATAAGCCGGATAAATATACACATCAATATCAAAGTTATTGGCTTTCGGTCTTACGTTAATAATTTTACCTACTTCAAACTGACGATAAAGCACAACAGAACCTTTACTAATACTTGGTAAATTAGTGGAATGTAATACAATCGTTGGATTCACTAAGTTGCCTGTAACACCTGTTTCTGCACTGCTAATATCCTTATAAAGTGGATAGGTAGAATGTGGTTCGCCACTTCCTTTTTTCGCTAATACACGCACACCACCTTGCAACCATTTTGATGGTGTCGCAGATTCAAAACGTAAGCCATCAATTCCCAAACTCACATCAAAATTAGAGGCAGCCACAAATTGCGTATTTTCATGAATAAGATTGCGATACTCTGACGCAATCGCCACTTCAAATTTTACCCCATCAACATTTAAGTGCTGCTTCACAATTTGCCCTATGGCAATATTGTTATAAAACACCGATTGTCCTTCTGTAATCCCATAAGTCTCTGGGGCTGTTAAGGTTAAAACCAAGGTATTTGGTGCCTTGAGCAATAACTCATGTTCTCGAATCACATCAAACTGCGTTTTGCTTTCTCCGCTACCCGGAATAATTTCAAAATAATCTCCACGGAAGAATTTTTTCGGATTAGCCACATCACCCAAATCTAACTTACGATTTTTTAACACAATACGTGTATTCGTTTTTAGGAGGTTAGCTTGGTTTGGATCGATTAATAATGTGCCTTTTAAAATTTCTTCATTATTTTCGTCCGCACTTAAAGATGAAAGAAGGCCCACTTGCTCGTCACCATAATAAACCGAGGTTTGACCAGCATCTAAACCAGCACTCACCGGAATGGTCACCTCAACTTCAATCCCGCGTTTAGCCGCTTGCAAATTAGAATAAAGTGTATAGTGGCTATTAGTCACAGCTTGTGGGCTATCTGATGGCGAATCGAATGATACCGCACCTTGCACTACTGCATTTAAACTATCAACCTCTACATTCACACCTGATGCATTAATGTTGGCGTTGATACCACTAATATTCCAGAAACGTGAATCTTTCTTCACAAAATGCGCGAAGGCTTTATCAATCACCACATCAATTTCAACTTTATTGTCTTTATTGAATCGGTAATCATAAATTTTCCCGACTGGCATTTTTTTAAAATACACAGAGGCACCAATCGAAATTGAACCTAAGTCATCTGAAATTAAATGAATTAATAAATCGCCAGGATTGACTTGTGCAATAGGGCCTTGCTCTTCCGCAATAAATTCATCTTCTGAATCACCATCACCTGGTTGGAGGGTAATATAATTTCCTGAAACCAAAGAATCTAAGCCTGAAATACCTGCAAGAGATACGCTCGGTTGCACAAGCCAAAATTTAGTATTTTCCTTTAACACATCGGTGGCTTCAGAATGAATACTTGCCTCAACTTTCACTTTTTGCATATTGTCAGTAAAGTTAACCTTCTTCACAACGCCAATTTGCAAACCTTGATAGCGAATCGGTGTTTTATCTGCAACCAACCCTGCACCATTAGAAAATGTAATCGTAATCATCTTTCCTTGTTCTTTCACAATTTGGAAAAATAAAATGGCACCAATACATAATGCAATAAAAGGTAACAACCAAAACGGTGAGATGCGTTTATTCTTACGTAATAACGCTTCTACATTGTTAGATTGCTCATCAATAGATTGAGATTCTGGTTTATTGTTTTCTGTCATAAATTTTCCAAATTAATCGACTATCAAACTGAGAAGTTGAAATCATAGTTAAAAACACTGCTGCACCGAAATAAAATGCCGCAGGGCCTACGGTAAAATTAATAATCTGTCCACGTGTCACTAAAGACATCATCAAGGCTAACACAAAAAGATCCAGCATTGACCAACGTCCTACAAAGTGAATGATATGTAATAGCCGCATTTGCCATTTAATTGAATGTCTCCATTTAAAATGCACGCTTGCCAGTAAATACAACATAATCAGGATTTTGCTTACGGGCACAAAAATACTGGCGAAGAATACCACGAAAGCAACAAAATAGCTGCCCATGCTTATAAATGACATTACACCCGACATCAAGGTATCTTGTGACAAACTTCCTGTCAAATAAACGCCAGATATTGGGAGCAAGTTTGCAGGGAAAAGCATGATAATCCCCGCCACTAATGTCGCCCAAACACGTTGTAATTTCACACTATCAGGTGTTTCAATAAGCGATGCACAACGTGGGCAAATTGCTCGATGACGGTGATCGTATTCTTGATCTTCTTTTAAAAAAGTGTAATCACAGGCAGTACAAAGTTCTAACGGTTTATCACTTTTGGTAACCGGTTTCTGCTCGGGATAAAAATCATGCCACAAGTCATCTAAATTAATTTTAATGAATAATAACGTGGTTAAAAGTGCAGTAAAAACAAAAGCAATTAAATACACATCTACTTCTAATGTGGCATATTCACGCACTTTAAACATGGTAACACCCAGTGCAACTAAATAGACGTCAAACATGACCCAAGGCTTAATATATCCTACAAATAATAAAACATTACGAGGCTTAATTTTGAGTAATTTAGAAAGCTGCAACATAATGACTAAAATCGCAAAAGATACAGGCATTAAAACAGCACAGATAAAAATCATAAATGCAGTATAGGAATATCCCTCTACTGCCATTTTCCAAATCCCTTTCCAAACAGAAGCATCAATTTTGGTACCTAGTAAATCTAAGCTCAATAAAGGATAGCCTAAAGCAAATGGCATTAAAATTAAGATAGAAAGGGCGATTAATGAACAACGTTTAAGTGACCAACGACTTCCTGATTGCAATTTATGATGGCAACGCGGACATTGCGCGTGCTCCCCTTCTTGCGGACGACAAACAGACACCGTTGCATCGCATCCTATGCAACGCACAAGTTTATAAGTAGCATGAGTAAAATTAGGTGTTTTTGTCATTATTTCATCAAAAATTTAAAAAGTGGACTATTTTAGCCTTAATTGAGGGGATTTGTGAAGTCATACATCTGTACTAGAAACGGAATTATTCCGCCCAACCATTGTCAATCCTTATAAAAGTGCGGTAAACTGTGCAAGTTTTTATTTTTATCCTAGGAAAACGCAGAAATGACAGATTCTCAAGTTGAAGCCCAAGCTGAAAATAATGCTGAAGGCGTTCAAAAATTAACTGATACAAAAGCGATTATTGCATATCTTGTGGAAAAATTCCCACTTTGCTTTATTGCAGAAGGTGAAGCAAAACCATTAAAAATTGGTCTTTTCCAAGATCTTGCTGAAGCATTAAAAGATGATGAACATGTCAGTAAAACTCAATTACGTCAGGCTTTACGTCAATACACTTCTAACTGGCGCTATTTACACGGCTGCCGTGAAGGTGCTGAACGTGTGGATTTATACGGCAACCCTGCTGGTGTATTAGATGCAGAACACGTTTCTCATGCGGCGCAACAATTAGCAGAAGCAAAAGCTAAATTTGCAGAAAAACGCAAAGCAGAATTAGCAGCGAAAAAAGCACAACAAAAACGACCTGCTCGTAAACCAAATTCAAATCAAGCAACTCGCAAACCAAAAGCGCCACAAGTAAAACTAAGTGCGGTTGATTTCACAACACTTTCTACGGGTAGCAAAGTGAAAGTGAAAGTGGCTGAACAAGCGAAAAATGCGACCGTATTAAATGTGGAAAAAGATGGCGCACGCGTAGAACTTGAAAATGGTTTAGTGATGACAGTCACCGCAGATCGTTTATTTGCCTAATAATTTATTTCTTATCGGGAAAGGTTAAATGAAATTACATACAACCAAAAGTCTTATTGCGACAGCAATTTTAGGTGCGTTATTTCTTCATTCGTCTGACACATTTGCTGTACAGCCGAAATTAAAGCAAAGTGATATTACGATTCCTTCGGCAACTGATGCAAATCAGTTAGCAACTAAGCGTGCAACGACACGTTTAACCCAATCACATTATCGTAAATTCCAGCTTGATGACGCCTTTTCCGAAAGGATTTTTGATCGTTATATTAAAAGTTTAGACTATAGCCATAACACCTTTTTAAAATCAGATATTGATGATTTACGTGCTAAATATGGCTCAAAATTAGATGACCAACTTAATGAGGGCGATCTTTCAGC
>CAUUXN010000067.1:0-9027 GCA_963548985.1 uncultured Haemophilus sp.
AAGAATTGGCAAAAAAACCGAACCCGTTCGCTGTATTAGCTAATTTAAAGCAAAAGTAAATTAAATTTAGGAGTATGGCCAATGGCTGTTCAACAAAATAAAAAATCTCGTTCACGTCGTGATATGCGTCGTTCACACGATGCGTTAACTACTGCTGCAGTATCAGTGGATAAAGCAAGCGGTGAAACTCACTTACGCCACCACGTAACTGCTGACGGTTACTACCGTGGTCGCAAAGTGATCAATAAGTAATTTCACTTATAAGGTATTCACTTGAACCGTCTAACCTTAGCGTTAGATGTGATGGGCGGGGACATTGGTCCCCGTATTACTATCCCCGCATCTCTTTCAGCGTTGGAAGCAGATCCAATGCTCTCTTTAGTGCTGTTTGGCGATAGCCAACAAATTTCCCCTTTACTGGAAAATGCACCTTCTTCCCTTTTAGAACGTATTCAAATTCATCATTGCACAAAGACTATTGATAACAATCAAGGTATTTCTCATGCATTGCGTCATAGCAAAGGTACGTCGATGCGTTTAGCTATTGAAATGGTTCAGAAAGGTGAGGCGCAAGGTTGTATCAGCGCAGGAAATACGGGTGCATTAATGGGATTGTCAAAGGTTCTCTTACAGCCTTTAGAGGGGATTCAACGCCCAGCGTTGGTATCCTTATTACCGTCGATGACGGGTGATAAAACCGTGATGTTAGATTTAGGCGCAAACGTAGAATGTTCTGCTCAAAATCTTTATGAATTTGCCATCATGGGCTCGATCTTTGCCGAAAACCGATTGAACTTAGTTTATCCACGCATTGCCTTACTCAATATCGGCGTGGAAGAAATTAAAGGGCATCAATCCATTCGTGAAGCCGCGAATTTATTAGAAAAATCAACCGCACTTAATTATACCGGCTTTATTGAAGGTAACCTTTTATTAAATGGTGTGGCTGATGTGATCGTGAGTGATGGGTTTTCGGGAAATATTGCATTAAAAACCCTTGAGGGGGCCGCTAAGAATCTGTTATCTCTTCTGAAAGGAAAAGAAAAACAGCCTATTTTTAAATCGCTTGCCAAATTTATTCTGCGTTTTTTCTTTAAAGATGCTTATCATCGCTTGAAACGCATTAACCCTGATGAATATAATGGGGCATCTTTACTCGGATTAACGGCTGTTGTGGTGAAAAGCCATGGCAGCGCAAATGTGGATGCATTTGCTCGTGCAATTGCGGATGCCGCTTTGCAAGCGCGTTTGCAAATTCCACAAAAAATCTTGGCGGGTTTACAACGTTATTAATTAATAAGTTTTGATATGATGAATAGTAGAATTTTATCCACCGGTAGCTATTTGCCGAGCCATATTCGTACCAATGCGGATTTGGAAAAAATGGTTGATACTTCAGATGAATGGATCGTGACACGTTCAGGGATTCGTGAACGTCGTATTGCTGCAGCAGATGAGACTGTTGCAACAATGGGATGTGAAGCCGCCAAAAAAGCACTTGAAATGGCTAATCTTGATCCTCAAGAAATTGAATTGATCATCGTTGCGACAACCAGTGGTTCTCACGCTTATCCAAGTTCAGCTTGTCAAGTTCAAGGTTTATTAGGTATTGAAGACGCGATTTCTTTTGATTTAGCAGCGGCTTGTACCGGTTTTGTTTATGCTTTAGGCGTAGCGGATAAATTTATTCGTTCAGGTAGCGTGAAAAAAGCCCTTGTGATTGGTGCAGATCTTAACTCGCGTAAATTAGATGAAACCGATCGTAGCACTGTCGTGTTATTTGGTGATGGTGCGGGTGCCGTGATCTTAGAGGCATCGGAGCAAGAAGGCATTATTTCAACGCATTTACATGCATCGCCAGATAACAATGCGGCATTACTACTTCCACAAGCTGAACGTGGTGTGGAGAAATCTGGTTATATTGAAATGCAAGGTAACGAAACCTTTAAATTAGCGGTACGTGAGCTTTCTAATGTGGTGGAAGAAACCCTTTCTGCTAATAATCTCCAAAAAACAGATATCGACTGGCTTGTGCCACATCAAGCGAATTTACGTATTATCACCGCGACAGCGAAAAAATTAGAGATGGATATGTCGCAAGTCGTGGTAACGCTTGATCGTACAGCGAATACCAGTGCGGCGACTGTACCAACCGCTTTAGATGAAGCAGTGCGAGATGGTCGAATTCAACGCGGTCAATTGCTTTTACTCGAAGCTTTTGGCGGTGGTTGGACTTGGGGTTCAGCATTGGTGCGATTCTAATTAATTTGTTAGAATCTCGACAGAATTTTAAAAGTGCGGTTAAATTTGACCGCACTTTCAACATTTAAACGATGAAGAAATAGGAAGAAAACATGAAAAAATTCGCAATGGTTTTTCCAGGACAAGGTTCTCAAGCTGTTGGCATGTTAGCTGATCTTGCTAACGAATATCCGGTAGTCACCGAAACTTTTAAACAAGCATCTGAAGCGCTTGGCTATGATTTATGGAACTTGGTTCAACAAGGGCCAGCAGAAGAATTAAATAAAACTTGGCAAACTCAGCCGGCATTATTAGCGGCATCCGTTGCGATCTTCCGTGTATGGCAAGAAAAATACCCACAATTGCAACCAAGTGTGATGGCTGGTCACAGTTTAGGTGAATATTCAGCATTAGTTTGTGCAGGTGTCATTGATTTTAAAGATGCGATTAAATTAGTGGAATTACGCGGTAAATTAATGCAACAAGCAGTACCAGAAGGTACTGGTGCAATGTATGCGATTATTGGCTTAGATAATGAAGCGATTATCAATGCATGTAAACAAGCCGAGCAAGGCGAAGTGGTATCTGCGGTAAACTTTAACTCACCAGGTCAAGTAGTCATTGCTGGAGCGAAAGAGGCAGTTGAACGTGCTGCTGCATTATGTAAAGAAGCGGGCGCAAAACGTGCTTTACCATTAGCGGTAAGTGTTCCTTCACATTGTGCATTAATGAAACCAGCTGCTGATCAATTAGCTGTAACACTTGAAGAGATTACGCTTAATGCGCCAGCAACACCAGTATTAAACAACGTAGATGTTAAAGCGGAAACAGAAAGTGCAGAAATTCGTACCGCACTTATTCGCCAATTATATAGCCCAGTTCGTTGGACTGAAACCGTTGAGAAAATGGCACAAGATGGTGTAGAGGTTTTAGTTGAAATCGGCCCAGGTAAAGTATTAAACGGTTTAACAAAACGTATCGTGGCAGAATTACAAGCAACATCAGTAAACGATGTGGCATCATTAGATGCTGTTGAAGCATTATTAGCATAAAAGGGGATTAAAAATGCAAAATAAAATCGCATTAGTGACAGGTGCAACACGTGGTATTGGCCGCGCAATTGCAGAAGAATTAGCATCAAAAGGTGCATTTGTAATTGGTACCGCAACCTCTGAAAAAGGTGCTGATACAATTTCAGCTTACCTTGGCGATAAAGGGAAAGGTTTAGTATTAAATGTGGCAGACAAAGAAAGCATTGATGCCGTATTAGAACAAATTAAAGAACAATTTGGTGATATTGATATTCTTGTGAATAACGCAGGTATCACCCGTGATAACTTATTGATGCGTATGAAAGATGAAGAATGGTTCGATATTATGCAAACTAACTTAACTTCTGTATTCCATCTTTCTAAAGCAATGTTACGCTCAATGATGAAAAAACGTTTCGGTCGTATCATTACTATCGGTTCAGTGGTGGGCTCAATGGGTAACCCAGGTCAATCTAACTATTGTGCAGCAAAAGCAGGCTTGATTGGTTTCTCTAAAGGTTTAGCAAAAGAAGTGGCATCACGTGGCATTACCGTAAACGTGGTAGCACCCGGCTTTATCGCAACAGATATGACTGAAGTGCTTACTGAAGAACAAAAAGCAGGTATTCTTGGTAATGTACCGGCCGGCCGTTTAGGTGAACCAAAAGATATCGCAAAAGCGGTAGCGTTTTTAGCTTCTGACGATGCAGCTTATATTACGGGTACCACATTACATGTGAATGGCGGCTTATATATGAGCTAACCCTTTAGGGCATATATATCTGGGATTTTGTCTATAAAATATAGCAAAGCAGTTTAGTTAATGATAAAATCCCAATCGCAATGTAACTTTTTCTCTGTATGTATTTTTACATTGCCTATTTTTTTGTGGTGCGACCACCTAAGAAATAGTTGCAACTTTATCAAAAATGCATACACTAACCGCTCTTAAATGAGTTAAAACAACAATAGGAAAAACAAATGAGTATTGAAGAACGCGTGAAAAAAATCATCGTTGAACAATTAGGTGTTAAAGAAGAAGACGTAAAACCAGAAGCTTCTTTCGTTGAAGATTTAGGTGCGGACTCTTTAGATACAGTTGAATTAGTAATGGCTTTAGAAGAAGAATTCGATATCGAAATTCCTGATGAAGAAGCTGAAAAAATCACAACTGTTCAATCTGCGATTGACTACGTTCAAAACAATCAGTAATTTTTAAGTTGGGCGATCTTTTAGGTCGCCTAATTTTTTTCTTTAAATTTCTTTTCTAAATTCTTTATCTTCAAATAAAACAAGATATATCTAAATCTCTTAAATTTCTGACCGCACTTTCCTTTATTTAATCTTTCTCAGATTTGCTTTTATTGTTTGGTTCCCCTATTTTTTGATTTAAAACAAAATTTACCCTAAAAATACTTATTATGAGTTAATTTTGGTGCTAATATTTGGTCCAAATTTTTTTCTAATTTAACCATAAAATGATTCGGAGTATCTTATGGATTTTCTAATGAACCTAGGTGAAGGTAGCCAGTTTGCGATTCAGCTTGCTATTGTTCTTATCTGCTTGTTTTACGGGGCAAAAAAAGGTGGTATCGCACTGGGTATGCTCGGTGGAGTAGGTTTAATTGTTCTTGTTTTCGGCTTTGGTATTGAACCAGGTAAGCCAGCTATCGATGTAATGCTAACCATTCTTGCGGTGGTGGTGACATCGGCAACATTACAAGCCAGTGGTGGTTTAGATGTAATGTTACAAATTGCGGAGAAAATGCTTCGTCGTAACCCGAAATATGTCAGTATTTTGGCACCGTTTGTAACCTGTTTCTTAACCATTTTATGTGGTACAGGTCACGTGGTTTATACCATGTTACCAATCATCTATGATATTGCGATCAAAAATGATATTCGTCCTGAACGTCCAATGGCGGCAAGTTCAATCGCTTCTCAAATGGGTATCATCGCGTCACCAGTTTCTGTGGCAGTAGTGACTTTAACCACATTCTTAGTGAATGCTAAAACCCCATTAGCAGGTTTTGATGGCTATTTAGATTTATTAAAAATTACCGTGCCTTCAACCCTTTGTGGTGTATTAGCTATCGGTATTTTCAGCTGGTTCCGTGGTAAAGATTTAGATAAAGACCCAGAATTCCAAGAGAAATTAAAAGATCCAGAATTCAAAAAATATGTTTACGGTGATAGCACATCATTATTAGGCAAAAAATTGCCACAATCTAGCTGGAATGCGATGTGGATCTTCTTTGGTGCAATTTTAGTGGTAGCGGTATTAGGTTACTTTAAAGATTTACGACCAGCTTTCGAAAAATCAGCACCGGCTCAAGTGGTTGAAATTGTTTCTGCCGATAAAGCAGTGAAATCTTTCAATGTAAAAGACGGTAAAATTGTTGCATTAGCGAAAGACGGTACATTAGTACTTGATGTTAAAGACAGTAAAGCGAAAACACAAACAGCCTACAATAACGTTGCAATTTATAACGATAAAGGTGAAGTCGCTCAAACAATTACCGCTCAAGATAACAATGTTGTCATCACTGCGGGTGATAAAACTGAAACTATCGATAACGCTGCAATCGTCTTAAAAGACACTGCGAAGAAAAAAGTGAATTTAAGTATGGTTCACGTTATTCAAATCTTCATGTTATTAGCGGGCGCATTAATTGTTATCTTTACTAAAACTGATGCGGGTAAAATCAGTAAAAATGAAATTTTCCGTTCAGGTATGATTGCGTTAGTGGCGGTATTCGGGATTTCTTGGATGGCAGAAACTATGTTTACTGTTCACACACCAATGATGAAAGCAGCACTTGGAGATGTAGTAAAAGCGCATCCTTGGACTTACGCCGTGATGTTGTTATTAATTTCTAAATTCGTAAACTCACAAGCAGCAGCATTAGTTGCATTCGTTCCGCTAGCTTTAGGTATCGGTGTTGATCCAGCTGTTATCTTAGCCTTTGCTTCAGCTTGTTACGGTTACTACATTTTACCTACTTACCCAAGTGACCTAGCTGCAATCCAATTTGACCGTTCAGGTACAACCCACATTGGTAAGTTTGTAATTAACCACAGCTTTATTTTACCGGGCTTAATAGGTGTAATCACTTCATGTATCTTTGGTTACATTTTCACAAGCTTGTTTGGTTATCTATAATAACTAACAGATAAAAGAAAAGGCTATTCGTTTGAATAGCCTTTTTTGTTTGTAAAGTGCGGTTAAATTTTAGGATGTTTTATCTCAATGCTACATTTGAATTTATCATTCATAAAAATCCCTAAAACTGACCGCACTTTTGCGTTTCTTAAAATAAATTCCTGCTAAAGGTTGAAACATAGGGGGATTTATTGCGATAATTCCCATTATTTTTTGGGTGATCTTTCGGGCTGCCATTTTTTCAGGTGGCCAGTTTTTATTAGGAAAGATTAATTTGAACATTATTTAAGTAAGTTAGAAGAATAACAATGGCTGAAAAACGTAATATTTTTTTAGTCGGTCCGATGGGCGCAGGTAAAAGCACCATTGGCCGTCAGCTTGCGCAACAATTGAATATGGACTTTGTCGATTCAGATGCAGTAATTGAGGAACGTGCGGGCGCAGACATTAGCTGGATTTTTGATTTAGAAGGCGAAGAAGGTTTTCGTAAGCGTGAAGAGCGCATTATTAATGAATTAACCCAATTACAAGGCGTTGTGCTTTCCACTGGTGGTGGAGCAGTGATGTCAAAAGAGAATCGTAATTATCTTTCTGCTCGTGGTATTGTGATTTATTTAGAAACCTCAGTAGATAAACAATATCAACGTACGCAACGTGATAAAAAACGTCCTTTATTACAAGGAACAGATAACCCACGCCAAGTGTTGGAAGATTTAGCTAAAGTACGCAATCCGTTATACGAAGAAATTGCAGATATTACTTTGCCAACAGATGAGCAAAATGCCAAAGTAATGGTTAATCAAATTGTTGATTTAATTGACAATCTAAACGGCTTAAACGGTTCACTCTAAGGATTTAAAATGTTGTGCGTAAATGTTGAATTAAAAGAACGTCGTTATCCTATTTATATTGGGGAAGGTTTACTTAAAGATGAAACCTGTTACCCGCTGAAGAAAGGGGATAAAGTGATGATCGTGACTAATCCAACTGTCGCACAATATTATCTTGAGCCTGTTACAGAAACGTTAGAAAAAATAGGTTGTCAGGTTGAATCGGTATTATTGCCTGATGGCGAAAAATATAAAACGCTCGAGTCTTTAAACCTCATTTTTACCGCACTTTTAAAGCATAATCATGGGCGAGATACTACGATTATTGCATTAGGTGGTGGCGTGATTGGTGATGTAGCAGGTTTTGCGGCTGCAAGTTATCAGCGTGGTGTGCGTTTCATTCAAATTCCTACTACATTATTGGCTCAAGTGGATTCTTCTGTTGGTGGCAAAACCGCCGTTAATCATGAGTTAGGCAAAAATATGATTGGCGCGTTTTATCAACCTTCTACGGTGATTATTGACACGCTTACACTCAATACCTTGCCAAAACGTGAAGTGAATGCGGGACTTGCGGAAGTCATTAAATATGGGGCGATTTTAGATTATGCCTTTTTCGAATGGCTTGAAGCACATATTGATGAATTAGTCGCATTAAATCAACATTCACTGCAGCATTGCATTGCGCGTTGTTGTCAAATCAAAGCCGATGTTGTTGCGCGCGATGAAACTGAAAAAGGCGATCGTGCATTATTAAATCTCGGTCATACTTTTGGTCATGCGATCGAAACACATTTAGGCTATGGAAACTGGTTACATGGTGAAGCTGTTGCAGCTGGAACTATGATGGCAGCGGTGTTATCTGAACAATTAGGCGATCTTTCTTTTGAAGATGTCGCACGTTTAGAAAAACTTTTAGCGCGTGCTAATTTGCCGACTGTTTCGCCTGATACCATGCAGCCAGACGATTATTTACCGCACATGATGCGTGATAAAAAAGTGCTAGCAGGCAAATTGCGGCTTGTGTTGCTAAAAGAGCTTGGACAAGCCTATGTGGCGACTGATACTGACAAATCTCTTGTGCTAAACGCGATTGAGCGTTGCACACAACATGACTAACTGTCATTGCTCTCATGTTGCGTCCAAAAAATAACAAAACGAAACCTCGAATTAAACACCGCCCGTTTTTAAAATGGGCGGGCGGTAAATTTCGTTTAACGGACGATCTCAACCGAGTCTTCCCAAAAAGAAAACAGTGTTTGATTGAACCCTTTGTTGGCGCGGGCGCTGTTTTTTTAAATTCCCATTTTGAACGTTATATTTTGGCGGATATTAATCCTGATTTAATTAACTTGTTTAATATCGTCAAAGAAAATGTGGATGCCTATATTGAGGCTTGTAAGCCAATTTTCTTCGCTGAAAATGCGAATACAGCCGAGTATTATTACGCACAACGAGATGCTTTTAATCAATCAACTGATCCTTTCGATCGCTCCGTGTTGTTCCTTTATTTGAACCGTTTTGGATTTAATGGATTGTGCCGTTATAACAGTAAAAATGAGTTTAATGTGCCCTTTGGCGCTTATAAAACCCATTATTTCCCTGAAGATGAATTGCGCTATTTCGCCCATAAAGCACAAAGTGCGGTCTTTTTATGCGCTGATTTTCAACAGACCTTTGAATTAGCGGATAAACACAGCGTGATCTATTGTGATCCGCCTTATGCACCGCTTCCGCAAGATACTAATTTTACTGGATATGC
>CAUUXN010000068.1:0-9009 GCA_963548985.1 uncultured Haemophilus sp.
CAGCCGCCCAAGTAATCACACGGTGAATTTTGTCTAAATTGATTTGTTCAAGCGTACCATCGCGCTTTGTAACCATTAATCCTTTGTTCATGGAAGATAAACCTGCTAGAGAGATGACTTTAAAAAAAACACAATATATAGTGTTATAAAAAATAACAATGCACAAGATAGAGTGTTTTAAAATTGAATTCAAGCGGTAAATTTTTTACTTACATTATTGACAAAAGATAAGTCATTTAAAATGAATAACTTTTTTTTAGAAGTGATGTTTTTTTAGGCAGGATCTTTTTTGTAAATCTTTGTAAAGAAAAAAAGTGCGGTCAAAAATTATCTCGTTTTTGACCGCACTTTAAGACTTAAAAATTAATTAATTCAAATATTTAAATACTTTGACAACTTTTTGAACACCAGTAACTTTACTTGCAATTTCTGCAGCTGAGTCACCTTGTGATTGTGTGACGTTTCCGAGTAAGAATACTTCACCGTTTTCGGTGATCACTTTCACATCTGTTGCTTTTACATTATCGCCTACGAAAAGTTTAGATTTAATTTGCGTCGTAATCCAACTGTCTTTTGTAATTTGTCCAAAAGTAATTTTTGGTCCAACACGTAATTCATTGTATACGTCGTTTACACCTTCTACACCTTTTGCAAGACTGGTAGCTGTTTCTTTTACACTTCCATTAGGAACTTGGCCAATTAACAATACGCGACCACTGTAAGAAACAGCATTAACACGACCTTCTGATTTAATTTGCGCATCTTTATCTAATGCGTGCCCAACTTTTAATTCTAGGGTTTCATCATCTATCTGAGTACCCATTGTTCGAGGATCTGTCGCGACTTTTGCGCCCGCAGCAGTACCACCAACAACTGCAGCAGCACAGCCTTGTAATATAATTGATGTGCCAAGTATGAAGGCTAATTTTTTAAATTGGGTTAGTTTCATATTAATAATCTCCTTATTTATTAAAATGAGTTGAGTCAACTAATTTGTCAATTAGTCTAAGAGACACTCTAGTTAGAAAATCTTTTAATGTCAAGCTCTTGGGAAAAGTGTGCTATCAACAAGCTCACAAAGTGCATTAATCACAAATAAATGATTTTCTAAAATACGTGTTTCTTTAGTGGCAGGAATGGAGATTTCTAAATCTGTTTCAGCCAATACACCTTGAATAGCATCGTTATTTGAACCCGTTAAAGCAATCACTTGAATTTCTTTATTGACTGCATTAGAAATCGTATTTAGCACGGCTTTTTCTGTTCCTAAAGGGGCAAAAGCGATCAATAAGTCACCGGGCTTCGCGATAGCGTTGAATTGATGTTGATAAAGCTGCTCGATAGGTTGATCAAAAACCAGTGAAGAACCGACCGCACTTTCAAGGCTAAGGTGTACGGATGGTAGGCTAGGACGCTCAAAATCGTAACGATTAAGCAAATTTGACACTAAGAATTGCGCATTCGCGTAAGAGCGAGCGACGCCACAGGCAATCACTTTATGACCACTTAACAAACATTGCATGACCATTTGTGTGGCAGTTGCAATATTTTCTGATAATAGGCTCGAAGCAGAGATTTGAATCTGAATACTTTCGCTATAAATATCTTTAACTTTTTGTAACATAATCGGAAAAGGTTAATCGAGAAAATTAGGAATCCATTGGATATTACTGGCAGTTTTTCCAAAGGCGACAAGATCAAAACGACAATCTGCATCTTCGAGGCTTAGGTTGTGTTTGGCAAGCCATAAATTTGCAGCATTTAGCCATTTTTGTTGCTTTTGCCAATCCACACTTTCAACAGCGGATCCAAATGCTGAGTTGGATCGTTGACGTACTTCAACAAAAACAATGGTTTGCCCGTCTTGCATAACGAGATCTAATTCACCGCATTTGAAATGTTGATTCGCCGCGATGAATTTGAGACCTTTAGACTCTAAGAAAAGGCGGGCTTGATGTTCAAAGCCCGCCCCTTGTTGACGTTTTAATGAAAACATGTATTAGTTCGCAACCGCTACCACATTACCATCTTGTACTTGATACCATGTCATATCACGGTCCACATTACAGTTTGGACCTGCGCTAAGCTGACCGGTTAAACCGCTTAGTGTGTAGCCTGGGACTTGACGTAATTCATTAAAGTGGTTGATGAGCAACCAAGCATCAGCACCCATTGCATATAAACGCATTAATTGGAATTCGCCACCAGTTGAACTTGCCACTTTTTGATATTGTGAAGAATCCGTTTCTTTAAAGAATGGAATATCACTAAATTGAACGCCATTCATTTTTGCATAGTATTCCGCAGTATTGCTTGCCGCATTTGAACGAGAACTTGCATAAATGCGAACATTCGGATTGCTGGTATCTAAGTAACCTTTAATTTCCGCTAATTCATCTGGCGATGACACAACATAAAGTCCAGCAGTATCTTGTGGAGCACCTTGGAAGAAGTAGGTAATATCAGCGGGTAAGTTATAGTAGCGAATATTCGCATCTGTACCCGCTAAGCGTTGCCAACGTACGTTGAACGCATTACCCACACGTTGCCCTAAATCATTTTGTGGCATGGCAACGATTGGGTTACGAATACCATCTTTCCACATTTTGTTTGCTGCAGATTCCGCTTCATCTTCTGGTGATAAACCGTAATAGCACACTTGGTTAATCGCTCGTGCATTTGGTGTTGCATTTAAAGCTAACACGTCCATACCTTGTACTTCAGCAGGGTTTGAAATAATGGCATCTACGTTTTGTTTGAGCAATGGTCCTACTAATGCTTTAATACCAGAAGCTTTTGCCTGTGCAATAATCTCGTTAATTGGAGTCGTAGAGGAGTCAAATACTTGTACTGGAATAGTTGAATCGCCTTTTGCTTCATTAAAACCCGATTGAATGGTTGAGCCTAAAATTTGGCCATCGCCGCTTAAAGGTAAGACTAAACCAATTTGAGCTAAATTCGTTTGTTGGAAATTCAACAAGCTTTCTAGCTCTTTAGGGAAAAAGGTTGCCGCAACGTGGTTTGGATAAGCTGATTTCCAACTTTGTAACGCCTGGCTTAATTGTACCGGCTGACGGATGTTGTCGTTATAAGCTTTAATCAAGGTGAGCCAACCGCCTAATGCCACGCTACCTTCATCTGAGGCATTATTGATGACAGCGGTATTCGCAGAACGGAGTAACGACCAAGTTTTATCAACATTATCTTTACGACGTTGCATGTCTGTTAAATTTTCATCCATTTTGATGCGTGCTTTTACCGCTTCAATCACGTCTTTACGATTTTCTGCTGTTTGAGCAAAAGTTTCGTAATAACGAGATTTTTGTGATGGACTTAATTTCGTGAGATCAAGCGCACGTAATTTACCTTCAGCCACATCATTATTGCCTTTTGCTGCGGCGATGCGCGCTTCAATTAACGTGCGATCTAATTGTTGTGCTTCGTTTAAGTCAACTAACTCCGTTAATAACTCTTCCGCTTGGGGTACTTTATTTTCGGAAATTAATACACGAGCCGCTAAGAGTTTGTATGTTTGTTGATCTTCTTTATCCTGTGTTTGCCCTAATTTGTTCATATAAAATTCAGAACTCGCATTGGCATCACGCTGTAATGTTTGGGTAAAGCTGCTGCCAAATAAGTTAGAACAACCTGCTAACGCAACAGACAATAAAATCGGCATTAAACGTTTTTTAAAACGACCGCCTTGTAATAGAATAGACATATTCGCTCCATAATGAATAAATCAATAATGGGCGATCTTACTTATCTCACAATGTAAAAGCAAACAAAAATGAATGATTTAACCGGAATTTTATATATTGTCGCTACGCCAATCGGGAATTTACAAGATATTACACAACGTGCTTTAGAGACCTTTTCGCATGTAGATTTAATTGCCGCGGAAGATACGCGCCACAGTGGTTTATTGCTTAGTCATTATGGTATCAAAAAGCCTTTTTTCGCCTTGCATGATCACAATGAACAAGAAAAAGCTCATATTTTGGTAGAAAAGCTAAAACAAGGTACGAATATTGCATTAATTTCAGATGCGGGAACCCCTTTAATTAGCGATCCAGGTTTTCATTTGGTGCGTCAATGTCGTGAGGCAGGCATTAAAGTGGTGCCACTACCAGGCGCTTGTGCGGCAATTACGGCATTATGTGCATCGGGAATCGCCTCTGACCGTTTTTGCTTTGAAGGTTTTTTACCTGCGAAAACCAAGGCACGTAAAGATAAGTTAGAAAACGTCGCAGAAGAAGACCGCACTTTAATCTTCTATGAATCAACTCACCGCATTTTAGATACCCTTGCCGATATGCAAGATGTATTAGGTGGCGAACGCTATGTTGTACTTGCACGTGAAATTACGAAAACGTGGGAAACCATTGCAGGGGATAAATTAAGTGATCTTCGCCAATGGTTAAGTGAAGATCCGAATCGCACAAAAGGTGAAATGGTGTTAATTGTGGAAGGCAAACCCAAATCGGAAGATACCGAAGAATTTTCACCACAAGCAATTAAAGCACTCACTTTGATTGCCAAAGAACTCCCTTTAAAAAAGGCTGCGGCGATTGTGGCAGAACTTTATGGTTATAAGAAAAATGCCTTATACCAATTTGGATTGGATAATTTAGATTAGTCAAAAAACTATCTCCCTCTTTTTTAGCAAAAAGGGGTTAGGGGATATTGGGCAGAATTAATTTTTATAAATTTCGGAGAACAAATGTTAAAACAGGTTTCAGATACCTTACTTGCACCAAGCAATTTATCGCATCAATCATTGCTTAATATTTTTGATGTGATGTCACATCGTCATATTGATTATGCAGATCTTTATTTTCAATTAAGCCAAGATGAAAGCTGGGTATTAGAAGATAGTATTATTAAAGAAGGTGGCTTTCATATTGATCGCGGTGTCGGTGTACGCGCAGTTTCTGGCGAAAAAACAGGCTTTGCGTATTCTGACCAAATTAACTTAGCGTCATTACAACAATGTGCTGAAGCTGTAAAAGGTATTGCACAAATTAAAGAAGGCAATTTAATCTCGCCTCAAGCATTTAATGCGGTGAATACGGTTCAGCGTTATGCAGCGATTAATCCGTTAGAAAGTTTAAGCAAAGAGAAAAAGATCGAATTATTACACCTTGTGGATCGAACCGCACGAGCTGAAGATCCTCGTGTTACTCATGTCTCTGCAGCATTAAGTTCGATTTATGAAGAAGTGTTAGTGGTTGCAACAGATGGCACGCTTGCTGCAGATATTCGCCCGCTTGTGCGTTTATCCATTTCGGTTCTCGTGGAAGAAGATGGTAAACGTGAGCGGGGTAGTTGTGGTTCAGGTGGGCGTTTTGGCTTAGATTGGTTCTTTGAAGTAGTTAATGGGGATGTTCGTGCCGTTAATTTTGCAAAAGAAGCCGTTCGTCAAGCCCTTGTGAATCTAAGTGCGGTCGCTGCACCAGCAGGATTAATGCCTGTGGTATTGGGAGCCGGCTGGCCTGGCGTATTGCTTCATGAAGCGGTGGGACACGGTTTAGAAGGGGATTTCAACCGTAAAGAAAGTTCCCTATTTACGGGTAAAATTGGTGAGTTAGTGACGTCGCCATTATGTACGATTGTGGATGACGGCACATTACAAAACCGTCGTGGTTCTTTAACCATTGATGATGAAGGCGTACCAAGTCAATGTAACGTTTTAATTAAAGACGGGATTTTGCAAGGCTACATGCAAGATAAACTCAATGCACGATTAATGGGCGTGAAACCAACAGGAAATGGTCGTCGTGAATCTTATGCGCATTTGCCAATGCCACGAATGACGAATACCTATATGTTGGCGGGTCAAAGCAAATTTGACGATTTAATCGCTTCTGTGGATCGTGGTATTTATGCACCGCACTTCGGTGGTGGGCAAGTGGATATCACCTCAGGTAAATTTGTGTTCTCGACTTCTGAAGCTTATCTCATTGAAAAAGGTAAAATTACGAAACCCGTTAAAGGGGCGACATTAATTGGCAGCGGTATTGATGTGATGCAAAAAGTTTCGATGGTTGCAGATGAGACTGATTTGGATCTTGGTATCGGTGTATGCGGTAAAGATGGACAAAGCGTGCCAGTCGGCGTTGGTCAACCCGCCTTGAAAATAGATGAAATCACTGTTGGTGGAACAAATTAAACATAGAGCCCGATAAATCATATCGGGCTTTTTATTATCTTCTTTCTAAGTGCGGTCAGTTTTTCATCTATTTTTGATTAATTAGTTTCTGATGAATCATTATTTCGTTAGGCTAAAAGTTAAACACACTACACATTTCTCTCGATTCTTTTATGATCCCTATCACAATATCTTGTAAAACCAGTTAAAAAAATTCCCCAAATAACCACAATAAGTGATACATTTATCGTTGCATGACTTTTTGTCATTTAAGAGACAGGGACAGGCGTGAGTTTGTCTGAAATTTCATCAACCAGAGGGAAACATTTATGTTAATTGGTGTACCTAGAGAACTGCTTGAGAGCGAAAATCGTGTGGCGGCAACGCCAAAAACGGTTCAGCAGATCTTAAAACTGGGCTTTGACGTCATCGTAGAACACGATGCGGGATTCAAAGCGAGTTTTGAAGACCAAGCATTTATCGACGCCGGCGCAAAAATTGGCTCAAGTTCAGAAGTGTGGCATTCGGATGTGATTTTTAAAGTGAATCCACCAACGGATGCAGAAATTGATCAAATGAAGGAAGGTGCAACACTTGTGAGCTTCATTTGGCGCGCACAAAATCCGGATTTAATGAAAAAACTCACGTCGAAAAAAATTAATGTATTAGCGATGGATTCTGTGCCACGTATTTCCCGTGCGCAAGCGCTTGATGCATTAAGCTCTATGGCGAATATTTCTGGTTATCGTGCGGTGATTGAAGCGGCTCACGAATTTGGTAGTTTTTTCACCGGACAAATTACCGCAGCAGGTAAAGTGCCACCAGCAAAAGTGTTGGTCATTGGTGCGGGGGTAGCTGGTCTAGCAGCGATTGGTGCTGCGAATAGTCTTGGTGCGATTGTACGAGCTTTTGACTCTCGCCCAGAAGTAAAAGAACAAGTACAAAGTATGGGCGCGTCTTTCTTAGAAATTGATTTCAAAGAAGAAGGCGGTAGCGGCGATGGTTACGCGAAAGTGATGTCAGAAGAATTTAACCGTCGTGCGATGGAACTTTATGCGGAACAAGCGAAAGAAGTGGATATTATTATTACCACTGCGGCGATTCCGGGTAAACCAGCTCCTCGCTTGATCACGAAAGAAATGGTTGATTCCATGAAACCGGGTTCTGTGGTGGTGGATTTAGCGGCTGCAACAGGCGGTAACTGTGCTTACACTGAAGCTGGCAAAGTGGTCACCACTGAGAATCAAGTAAAAGTGATTGGTTACACCGATTTCCCAAGTCGTTTACCAACACAATCTTCCCAACTTTACGGTACAAACTTAGTTAATTTATTAAAACTACTTTGTAAAGAAAAAGACGGTAAGATCAATATTGATTTTGACGATGTAGTATTACGTGGTGTGACCGTAGTACGTGATGGGGAAGAAATTCCACCAGCACAAATCCAAGTATCAGCACAACCAAAACAAGAAGCTAAAGCGGCACAAAGTGCGGTTAAAAAAGAGGAAGAAAAACCAGCAGATCCTCGCATCAAATACGGTGTGATGGCGGGTGTAGGTGTATTATTCCTCTGGCTTGCATCTGTGGCGCCAGCGGCATTCCTTTCTCACTTCACCGTATTCGTATTGGCTTGTGTAGTCGGTTACTACGTGGTTTGGAACGTTAGCCACGCTTTACACACCCCACTTATGGCGGTAACCAATGCGATTTCAGGTATCATCATTGTGGGTGCATTACTGCAAATTAGACAACCAACAGGCAACTTCTTCATTGATGCATTAGCCTTTGTGGCAATCTTGGTGGCAAGCATCAACATTTTTGGTGGTTTCCGTGTAACCCAACGTATGTTGGCGATGTTTAGAAAAGGTTAAGGAGAAGACGATGTCTGAAGGTTTAGTACAAGCAGCCTATATTATCGCTGCATTACTTTTCATTATGAGCTTAGCCGGTCTTTCTAAACACGAAACGGCAAAAGTTGGTTGTTGGTATGGTATTGTCGGTATGACAATTGCCCTTGTTGCAACCATTTTCGGCCCGCAATCTGAAGGTACATTATGGATCATTATTGCGATGATCATCGGTGGCGTGATTGGTGTTCAACGTGCATTAAAAGTTGAAATGACTGAAATGCCTGAACTCGTTGCGATCCTTCACAGCTTTGTAGGTTTAGCAGCAGTGCTCGTAGGCTTTAACAGTTACGGTTTAACAAACGAAACTGATCCTGTGTTAATGAATATCCATAACGTTGAAGTATTCTTAGGGATCTTCATCGGTGCGGTAACATTCACGGGTTCTATCGTGGCATTCGGTAAATTAAGCGGCAAAATCAATTCAAAAGCATTAATGTTGCCACATCGCCATAAATTAAATTTAGCGGCATTAGTGGTTTCAGCTTTCTTGATGGTAGCATTCTTAAACAACCCAGATAATATCTTCCCAGTGTTACTTATGACCGCGATTGCACTTGCATTCGGCTGGCACTTAGTGGCATCTATCGGTGGTGCAGATATGCCGGTTGTGGTTTCAATGCTTAACTCTTATTCTGGTTGGGCAGCAGCTGCAGCGGGTTTCATGTTAAGCAATGACTTGCTTATCGTTACCGGTGCATTAGTGGGTTCTTCTGGTGCGATTCTTTCTTACATTATGTGTAAAGCGATGAACCGCTCATTCATCAGCGTTATCGCAGGTGGTTTTGGTAATGATGTTCAAGTGTCTTCTGATGAAGAACAAGGTGAGCACCGTGAAACAACGGCAGAAGAAGTGGCTGAATTACTCAAAAATGCAAACTCTGTGATCATCACTCCAGGATACGGTATGGCGGTAGCACAAGCGCAATATCCAGTGGCTGAAATTACGGC
>CAUUXN010000069.1:0-8975 GCA_963548985.1 uncultured Haemophilus sp.
GTGCTAAATATGGCTCAAAATTAGATGACCAACTTAATGAGGGCGATCTTTCAGCCGCATTTGCTATTTACGATCTGATGATGAAACGTCGTTATGAGCGTTATGCTTATGCTCTATCTCTATTAGATAAAGAACCTGATTTAAAAGGTAATGATCAAATTGAGATCGATCGTGAAAAAGCCGCTTTCCCAGCAACGGAAGAAGAAGCGAATAAGCTTTGGGAAGAACGCGTCAAAAATGATGTAATCAGCCTGAAATTAAAAGATAAAAAATGGCCTGAAATTAAAGAAAAACTCACTAAACGTTACAATTTAGCGATTCGTCGATTAACTCAAACTAAAGCAGATGATATTGTTCAGATTTATATTAATGCCTTTGCTCGAGAAATTGACCCACATACAAGCTACCTTGCGCCACGTACTGCAAAAAGCTTTAATGAAAGCATGAACCTTTCTTTAGAAGGGATTGGTGCAACATTACAATCTGAAGATGACGAAACCAGTATTAAGTCTTTAGTACCAGGTGCGCCGGCTGAACGCAGTAAGAAATTACAAGCGGGCGATAAAATCATTGGTGTGGGCCAAGAAAAAGGCGAAATCGAAGATATTATCGGTTGGCGTTTAGAAGATATCGTTGACAAAATCAAAGGTAAAAAAGGAACAAAAGTTCGTCTTGAAATTGAACCTGCAAAAGGTGGGAAAAGCCGTATTGTCACTTTAGTTCGCGATAAAGTCCGTATTGAAGACCAAGCAGCAAAACTTACAGTTTCTAAAGTAGATGGTGAAACTGTTGGTGTCATTAAAATTCCAAGTTTCTATATTGGCTTAACTGATGATGTGAAAAAATTATTAGTAGATGCTGAGAAGAAAAAAATTGGCGCTTTAATTGTGGATCTTCGTGAGAATGGCGGCGGTGCATTAACAGAAGCCGTAGCATTAAGCGGTTTATTCATCACTGATGGTCCTGTGGTACAAGTACGAGATGCGTATCAACGTATTCGAGTACACGAAGATGATGACAATGCTCAGCAATATAAAGGACCATTGTTGGTAATGATTAATCGTTTCAGTGCATCAGCCTCTGAAATTTTTGCTGCGGCAATGCAAGATTACAATCGTGGTATCATTATTGGGCAAAATACCTTTGGTAAAGGTACCGTACAACAAAGTCGTTCATTAAACTTTGTTTATGATTTAGACCAAACACCACTTGGTGTGTTGCAATATACTATCCAAAAATTCTATCGAATTAATGGTGGTTCAACCCAATTAAAAGGTGTCGCTGCAGATATTAATTTCCCTGAAATTATTGATGCAAAAGAAATTGGTGAAGAAAAAGAAGATAACGCATTACCTTGGGATAAAATTCCACCGGCGACTTATTCTGAAACCAATAAAGCACGTAAAGATGTTGAAGCATTAAACGAAAAACATCTAGAGCGTATTGCAAGAGATCCTGAATTTATTGCTTTAAATGAAGATCTTAAAATCCGTGATGAACGTCGTGAGCGCAAATTCTTATCATTGAATTTCCAAGAGCGTAAAGCGGAAAATGATAAGGATGATGCGAGACGTTTAAAAGATCTCAATGATCGTTTTAAACGTGAAGGTAAAAAAGCATTAAAAGACATTGATGATTTGCCAAAAGACTATGAAGCACCTGATTTCTTCTTAAAAGAAGCGGAAAAAATGGCAGCTGATTTAGTTAAACTTAATGCGAATCAACAAAAAGTGGATGCTGAAATAAAACAAGAAGCGGCAAAAGCAACAAAATAACGATTATTTTGACCGCACTTTAGCAGATGAAAAAACTGAAGTGCGGTTATTTTTTATGAATATTTTTAAAGGTACAGCAATGTTAAAAGGAACAATGAAATTAAGCGCATTAGTCTTATCATTATCAATGATGACGTCAGGTTGTGCGTTAGCTGAATGGGCCAAAACAGTTGGGCAACCTCAACAAGCCGAAAATAAAGGCGTTGATATGTCTAAATTAAGTCCAGAAGAGCGAGCAAAACTTGAAGCTGAAATCAAAGAAGATCAAGCTCGTCTTGCCGCTGAAAAGCAAGCGATGCTAGAGATGTCATTAACGCATGAAATTGGTGAACAAAATCTACAGTTCAAACCAATTTTGGCTAAATTATATGCCGATAATAAATATGACCTAATGTGGAAAGACAAGGCGGCTGAGAAACAATTTCTACGTGAATATGCAGCCATGGTAGCATCTGGTATTTCTAAACGTTCAGCTCAATCGTTAGTCAATTTACATAACGCTGAAAAAACGGGTGGACTCACCTATGATGTGTTGTTAAGTGACGCTTTCCTTGATTACTTGTATTACAGCAAGAACGTAAATCAACAAGCACAACGTTGGTTATACGCAACGAATGCTTATAAACCAGAATTACCAAATCAAGAAGTTATCGACCAATGGCAAAGTGCGGTTAAAAACAATGCTGTTTCTGGTTTTATAAACGGATTATCTAACCATAATCGTTTATATCGTGAAACGGTACAAGCACTTCCATCGATGATTTCAGCTTCAGGTATTTCTGCAATGGGTAAAAAACTTGCCCTTAATGCACAACGCTTACGCGTTATTCCTGATTTTGAAAATGGAATCTTTGTTAATATTCCAAGCTATCAATTGAAATATTATCGTGATGGCAAAGCAATTTTAGAATCACGCGTTATTGTAGGGAAAAATGAACGTCGTACACCGGTGATGTATAGCCGTTTGAGTAACGTGGTAGTGAATCCACCTTGGAATGCCCCAACACGTCTAATCAATGAAGATATTTTACCGAAATTAAAACGTGACCCTGGCTATGCGGCTGCACACAACTACTCTATTTTGGATAGCAAAGGTAATACTATCGATCCTTACTCAATTAATTGGAGTAGCATTGGTGATAAATTCCCGTACCGTATCCGTCAAGCTGCTGGCGACAGTGCATTAGGTAACTATAAATTTAATATGCCAAGCTCTGATGCGATTTATCTTCACGATACACCAAATCATAGCTTATTCAGCAAAAAAGACCGTGCATTAAGCTCAGGTTGTGTGCGTGTAGAAAAATCCGATCAACTTGCCTCTATTCTGTTACAAGAAGCTGGCTGGTCAGAAGATAAAAAACGTAACGTTTTAGAAAGTAAGAAAACAACGTCTGCGAGCATTCGTACAAATGATCCTGTATTCTTGTATTATGTGACTGCATGGGTTGAAAACGGTCAAACACAAGTTTTACCGGATATTTATAAATACGACGATGCCGCGACTTTTAATGGTATTGACTGGGCAGTTGTAAAAAAATATCTTTAAACAATGTTCACACTAGAACTTTTTAAAGAAAAAATTGTCTAGGGTGAGAGATGGGTAATAAAAGAGACTAAAAAAATGGGTAACATTGACAAAAATCGTCGTAAATGGCTTTCATTAGGCGGCATTATTTTAGGCGCAAGCATGATGCCGAGTACGGTGTTGGCTATGGTCTCTACCCCTAAACCTCGCATTCTCAGCTTCTATAATGTCAACACCAATGAACGATTAAGCGGTGAGTTCTCTGCAACGACTGGATTTAATCGTTCACTACTTGGTAAACTTGATTACTTCATGAGAGATCGCCGTACTGACCAAGTACGACGAATGGATCCGAATCTCTTCATGAAGTTTTATCATTTACAAAGTAATTTAGGCTTACGCACTGCGCAAATTGATGTGATTTGTGGCTATCGTAGTGCTGCGACAAATGCCATGCGTCGTAGACAAAGCCGTGACGTAGCAAGCAACAGCTATCACATTAAAGGCCAAGCGATTGATTTTAAAATCCCTGGTGTACCTTTAGCAAGATTACGCCAAGCAGCCGAAAATCTTGATAGCGGTGGTGTAGGATATTATCCGTATAGTAATTTTATTCACGTGGATACTGGCCCTGTAAGAACATGGCGTGGTGCATAAAAAACAGTTTAATTTTAGACCGCACTTTAGTGCGGTTTTTTGTTATCAAGATAAGGAAAAAAGATGAATATTGAAATTATTCCAGTTACAGCCTTTCAGCAAAATTGCTCTCTTATTTGGGATGATAAAAAAAATGCGGCAATTATCGATCCTGGTGGCAATGCGGAAAAGCTTATTCAACGCATTGAGGAATTAGAATTAAACCTCAAAGCAGTCTTATTAACGCATGGCCATCTTGATCATGTAGGGGCTGCTGAAGCGATTCGCGATCATTTTAACATTGAAATTTGGGGCTCACAGGAAGAAGATCGTTTCCTTTTTGAAAGTCTACCACAGCAATCTCAGCAGTTTGGTTTGCCTTATATTTCTGCATTTACACCCGATCGCTGGTTTAATCAAGAAGGTGAAAAAATTCAAATTGGCAAATTTACCTTTGAAATTCTGCATCTTCCTGGTCATACACCTGGCCACATTGGTTTCATTGAATATGAAAAAAATATTGCTTTTACTGGCGATGTCCTTTTCCAAAACAGTATTGGTCGTACAGACTTCCCTCGTGGGGATTTCGACACATTGATCTCATCAATCAAAAATAAATTATTTACATTGAACGATGATATGGTTGTTATTGCAGGACATGGTCCTTACACAACTATTGGACAAGAAAAACGAAGCAATCCGTTTTTGAAGTAAAGTTCTGAATTTGGGGTAAAAAAAAGCTCCTAATTTCTTAGGAGCACCAAAAAGGAATTTATGAATAAAATCTCTAAAGTTTAGCTTTATCAAAGGAATCTCGATAAAACGCTAACGATTATATTGACATATTCTGACAAATGCAAGCTTTTTCTTTACACTAATTTACAAATCTTTACAGTTTGCTATTTTTATGACCACTTCGACGGCTTTTTCCATCCCTTCAAGGGTCACTAATTCATGTTTACTATGGAAATTATAGCCACCAGTAAAGATATTTGGACAAGCTAATCCTTTTTCCGCTAAAAATGCGCCATCGGTTCCACCCCGTATTGGTTTGTGATTTGGTGTAATACCGCAAGCTTTCATTGCTGCATCAGCAAGTTTAATCGCCTGTGGAACATTTTTGACTGTGTCATACATATTTTTATAACTGTCTTCAATGACACATTCCACGGGGTCTTTCAGGCTTTTCTCTCTATTAAATTTTTCTACAAGTTGATAAATAAACGCTTTACGTTGCTCAAATTTAGCTTGGTCAAAATCTCGGATGAGATAATGTAGCTCAACTTTCTCAATATCCCCTTTAAAATCATCTAAATGGAAAAAACCCTCTTTACCCGATGTTTTTTCAGGGACATCATCTTTTGGAAAACCTTGTTGAAACTCACAAGCTAACGTAAGCGCATTCACTAATTTGTTTTTAGCATAACCAGGATGAATGCTCCGACCTTTAAAGGTAATTTTTGCCGTCGCGGCATTAAAGTTCTCATACTCTAACTCACCCACTTCTCCACCATCTATGGTATATGCCCAATCACAAGGAAAATCCTCCAATGGGAAATAATGCATTCCTAAGCCAATTTCTTCATCAGGCGTAAATGCAACCCGAATATTGCAATGTGATATATTTTCCCGTTGCAAGACAGAAAGTGCGGTCATAATTTCTGCGATTCCGGCCTTATTATCTGCACCAAGTAAAGTGGTTCCATCTGTTACAATCAAGGTTTTGCCAATAAGCTGATGTAAAAATGGATAATACACAGGACTAATAAACTCATCCCCTAAACCTAATGCAATATCTCCTCCCCGATAATTTTCAATCACTTCAGGTTGAACATTTTTACCGCTGCATTGTGGTGAGGTATCAAGGTGGGAAATAAAACCAATAGTGTGTGTGAAATCAGGATGATTTGAGGGTAAATAAGCCGTGACAACGGCATGCTTAGTCACATTGACAGCTTGTAAACCAAGTTCAATCAATTCTTTCTGTAAGTGCAAAGCTAACTTCATTTGCCCTGCTGAACTTGGCGAATGTTTTGCAGACGATTTAGATTGCGTATCAAATGCGACATAAGTTAAAAATCGCTGTAATAATTCATTATAATGTTCTTCCATTTTAAAATTCTCCTTTATATCAGCGTTAGTCTAATCCCAAAATTCGTTACAGTTCTTGATATATAACAAGAAAGTGGAGAGTTATAAAATTTTCTGAAAAAAGTGCGGTCAGTATTTCAATAAAATTTTTCCTAAAAACGTGATTAAATCCTTTTCATCATTAACAATTCGCTATATCATAGCGTTTCAATTTTATGTCGCCCCTGCATCATTTTTGCAGGTTCATTTCTACTCAGTACCGATTAAATTGGTGAAATTAGGGAGAAAACCAAAGCTAGTGGAAAATCTGGTTCAAAAGCCTATTATTGAGCTTCGTTCAATCAAAAAATCCTATGGTTCTAACACAATTATTAATGATTTTAATCTAACCATTAATAACGGTGAATTCGTCACAATTCTTGGCCCATCCGGCTGTGGTAAAACTACAGTATTGCGTTTATTAGCGGGTTTAGAAGAGTTAGATGAAGGTCATATTATTTTGGACGGTGAAGATATTACTAATGTTCCGGCAGAAAAACGCCACATTAACACCGTATTCCAAAGTTATGCGTTATTCCCGCATATGACTATTTTTGATAACGTGGCTTTTGGTTTGCGTATGCAAAAAGTGGCAGAAAGTGAAATTAAACCTCGCGTTCTGGATGCATTGCGTATGGTGCAATTAGAGGAAATGGCCGACCGTAAACCAGCTCAACTTTCTGGTGGTCAGCAACAACGTATCGCGATTGCTCGTGCTGTTGTGAATAAGCCAAAAGTGTTGCTACTTGATGAATCTTTATCTGCGCTGGATTATAAGTTACGTAAACAAATGCAAAATGAACTTAAACAATTACAGCGTCAACTTGGTATTACCTTTATTTTCGTTACCCATGATCAAGAAGAAGCGATCACCATGTCTGACCGTATCGTCTTATTACGTAAAGGTAAAATTGCACAAGATGGTTCACCACGTGAAATCTATGAAGATCCAGCTAACCTATTCGTCGCTCGCTTCATTGGTGAAATCAACGTATTTGATGCAACTGTCATTGAGCGTAAATCTGATGATGAGCTACTTGCTAACGTAGAAGGTCGTGTATGTGATATTCACACCAGTATCTCTGCTGAAAAAGGTCAAAAATTGCAAGTATTATTACGCCCAGAAGATATTGTGATTGAGGAGCTTGACGAAAATGAACACTCAAATGCAATTATTGGCCGTATTGTGGATCGTACCTATAAAGGGATGACACTTGAGTCTACAGTAGAATTTGATCACAACGGTAAACGCGTATTAGTGAGTGAATTCTTTAACGAAGATGACCCGCATATGGATCACAGTGTTGGTCAACGTGTAGGTATTACATGGCACGAAGGTTGGGAGGTTGTACTCAACGATGAAGATAATCAATAATAAATTCCAGAAAATTACTGTTGCAATTATCTTCAGTTGGTTAATCTTCTTTGTGCTAATTCCAAACTTATTGGTTTTAACCGTAAGTTTTTTAACCCGAGATGGTAGCGACTTTTATGCTTTGCCATTTACTTTAGATAACTACACGAACCTGTTTAATCCACTTTATGCGCAGGTAGTGTGGAACTCATTGTATATGTCTGGCATCGCGACGATTATTTGCTTACTCATTGGCTATCCATTTGCCTTTATGATCAGCAAAATTAATCCAAAATATCGTCCATTTTTGTTGTTCCTCGTGGTATTACCATTCTGGACAAACTCACTTATTCGTATCTATGGGATGAAAGTATTCCTTGGTGTGAAAGGTGTGTTAAATACCATGTTAATGGATATGGGCATTTTAAGTGAGCCTATTCGTATTTTAAATACCGAAGTAGCTGTAATCATTGGTTTAGTTTATCTCCTTTTACCATTTATGATTCTACCGCTCTACTCTGCTATTGAAAAATTAGACGGACGTTTATTAGAAGCGGCAAGAGACTTAGGTGCTAATGCTGTTCAACGTTTTTTCCGCGTTATTTTGCCACTAACCATGCCAGGTATTGTTGCAGGTTGTTTATTAGTATTACTACCAGCAATGGGGATGTTCTATGTAGCAGACTTACTTGGTGGTGCGAAAGTATTATTAGTTGGTAACGTGATTAAGAGTGAATTCTTAATTTCCCGTAACTGGCCATTCGGTTCGGCAATCAGCATCGGTTTAACCATTTTAATGGCATTGTTGATTTTCGTTTACTATCGTGCAAATAAATTGTTGAATAAGAAAGTGGAGTTAGAATAATGAGTCGTTTACTGCGTAATATTTTTATGTTTGTGGTATACGCTTATTTGTATATCCCAATTATTATTTTGGTGACTAACTCCTTCAACGAAGACCGTTATGGTTTAAGTTGGAAAGGTTTTAGTTGGAACTGGTATGAGCGTTTATTTAATAACGATACCTTAATCCAAGCTGCGTTCCACTCTGTCACTATTGCTTTCTTTGCCGCAACGTTAGCGACTATTGTGGGTGGTTTAACTGCTATCGCGCTTTACCGCTATCGTTTCCGCGGTAAACAAGCCGTAAGCGGTATGTTATTTATCGTCATGATGTCTCCAGATATCGTAATGGCGGTTTCTCTACTTGCCTTATTCATGGTTGTAGGGATTTCGTTAGGTTTCTGGTCATTACTATTGGCGCACGTAACATTCTGTCTACCTTATGTTACCGTGACAATTTTCTCTCGCTTAAATGGCTTTGATGCAAGAATGCTTGAAGCAGCAAAAGATTTAGGTGCTAGCGAAGTCACTATTTTACGTAAAATTATCCTACCACTTGCTTTACCCGCGGTAGTATCAGGTTGGTTATTAAGCTTTACTATTTCATTAGATGATGTTGTTGTATCCTCTTTCGTAAGTGGTGTAAGCTATGAGATCCTACCATTGCGTATCTTCTCACTTGTAAAAACAGGGGTAACACCGGAAGTAA
>CAUUXN010000070.1:0-8889 GCA_963548985.1 uncultured Haemophilus sp.
AACGGTGTTTTCTTGCCAACATCCATTGAGCCTGTGCAAGTCATTATTGTGATTGCCTTTTCTTTATTGTTATCTTTATTATCAACCATTTATCCAGCTTATCGTGCGGCGAAAACTGAGCCGGCGGAAGCATTACGTTATGAGTAAAATATGAATAACTACTTATTAGAATGCCAAAATATTAATAAATTTTACCAAGAAGGCGAGAACCAAACCCAAGTATTAAAAGGCGTAAGCTTTGCCATGAAACCACAAGAATTAGTGGCGATTGTGGGGAGTTCTGGTTCGGGAAAAAGTACTTTATTGCACACCTTAGGCGGCTTAGATCAGCCAAGCAGTGGAGAAGTGTTTATTAAAGGGCAATCTTTGCAAAAAGCGTCTGAAAGTGAATTGGCTAAATTACGTAACCAAAATCTAGGTTTTGTGTATCAATTTCACCATTTAATGGCAGATTTTACTGCGTTAGAAAATGTGATGATGCCGATGTTAATTGGTCGTCAGAATAAAACAGAAGCAAAAGATCGTGCTGAAAAAATATTAGGCGCAGTAGGCTTAAGTCATCGCATTACCCATCGTCCATCTGCCCTTTCGGGGGGAGAACGTCAACGTGTGGCGATTGCTCGTGCATTAGTGAATAATCCAGCTCTTGTCTTAGCCGATGAACCAACTGGTAATTTGGATCATAAAACCACCGAAAGTATTTTTGAGTTGATTCAAACCTTGAATGTGGAACAAAACATTGCGTTTTTATTGGTGACACATGATATGTCATTAGCACAAAAACTGTCTCGTTGCTTAACCATGCAAGATGGCATTTTGAAGGAAGGTGCATAATGAATACGCCTTTTTTCATTAGTTGGCGTTATCAACGAGGTAAGCAAAAGAATCCGTTGGTGGCGTTAATTTCAAAATTCTCTGCTATTGGTATCGCCCTTGGCGTAGCGGTATTGATTGTCGGATTAAGTGCCATGAATGGTTTCGAGCGTGAATTAAACTCACGCATTTTGGCTGTCGTGCCACATGCGGAAATCACAGTAAATCCACAGGGCAATGAAGCCACATTAAATCATTGGCAAAAGCTAGCAGATCGCCTAAAAACAAATAAAAAAATTACCGCACTTTCACCTTTTGTGAGTTTTACTGCCTTAGTTGAAAACGGCAATAAACTTAAAGTCGTTCAAGTGAAAGGGGTCGATAAACAAGCTGAAGATCAAGTAAGTTCTCTTGGTAAGTTTGTGGAAGGTGATGGCTGGCAAAAATTTGCAGAAGAAGGCGGATTGGTGCTGGGCTCTGGTATTGCCAAAGAGTTAGATGTTAAAGCAGGCGATTGGGTGTCGTTATTAATCTCTCAACCGAATGGCGAAGATCAAATGGCGCAACCTAATCGTGAGCGTGTTCAAGTGACCGCTATTTTACGTTTAGATGGTCAGTTAGACCACAGTTATGCTTTACTCTCCCTGCCTCAAGCACAGGAATTAATGGGATATCGTGAAGATCAAATTACCGGTGTTGAATTGAAAGTTGATGATCCATTTAAAGTACAAGAAATGGATTATTCGATGCTGAATGATTATCCTCAACTGCTTTATATCCAAAACTGGGTAGCAAAATTTGGCTATATGTATCGTGATATTCAGCTTATCCGTACTGTGATGTATATCGCCATGGTGCTTGTAATTGGGGTGGCGTGTTTTAATATCGTTTCAACCTTAATTATGGCAGTAAAAGATAAGCAAGGTGATATTGCGATTATGCGAACCCTGGGAGCAAATAATGGCTTTATTAAACAAATCTTTATTTGGTATGGTTTGCTTGCAGGAATGAAAGGGTGTCTGATTGGTATCGTGTTAGGAGTCGTACTTGCACTGAATCTCACGCCGATTATTCAAGGCATAGAGGCATTACTTGATAAAAAACTGTTATCAGATGGTATCTATTTCGTTGATTTCTTACCAAGCGAATTACATTGGTTCGATGTTGTATTAGTTCTCGTGGCGGCATTGGTATTGAGTTTACTCGCCAGTCTTTATCCCGCCAGTCGGGCAGCAAAATTACAACCGGCTCAAGTATTGAGTAATCACTAATAAAAAATCAGGGATTAAGCATTTAATCCCTGATTTTTTTATTGTTCAACCGTTAATCATTACTGGTTTTCTTTATCTGTTTTTAATAAGCCAGATGAACCTTCGGAGTAATCGCGTGGAGGCTCTTCAGATTTGCTTTCTGATGAGGCGGTCACTAATTGCTGTGTAAATAAACCTTTGTCGGCTGGTTTACTGCCAAGCAAGGCTTCAGATGAAGTTGCATAGTGACGGTACAGTTTTTGATAATCACCAATTAAGGTTTTAAATAATTCAGCACTTTCTGCGAAATGTTTTTCAAGTTGTGCTTGTTTATCGCTTAATTGTGTTTTCACTTCTTTCAGTTCAGCTTCGGTCTGAACTTGTTTTTTTACGGAACCTTTTGTTAAACGTAATAATAAATAGCCTAAGATTACGCCAACCACAAGCCCAATCACAGCGGCTTGCCACATTTCTGGTGTCCATGATTGCATACATTACTCCTTATTTTGAATTCAATGTTTAGTGTAAAGGAAAACTGAAAAACTTTCTTTGCAGTTGATCACATTTTGAAAAAGCAGCGTTTACACAGCTGCAATAATCACGATCTCAACTTTCCAATCAGGATCTGCAAGTTTCGCTTCTACCGTTGCTCGGCTTGGTGGATTTTGGCTATCGACCCATTCATCCCATGCTTGGTTGAGTTGGGCATAATCAGCCATATCAGCAAGGAAGATTTGCGTGGTAAGAATTTTACTTTTTTCAGAACCAATTTCAGCCAATAATTTATCGATCAGTGAAAGGACTTCTTTGGTTTGCTCGTAAGCATTTTGCTTAACGGTTTTTTCCGGTACTTGACCGGCAAAATAGGCGGTATTGTTATGAATGACCACTTCAGAAAAGCGTTTGCTTGGTTGAATGCGTTGAATCGACATAATGGCTCCTTTTTGATGAAGATAATTCCATTCTAAAGGTGGTTTTAGACTTTGTAAATCAAGAAATTGTGAGATAAAATAATTGAGAATTTTTATCAACTAAAGAAAACTATGAAACTCCTGATTTCGAATCAATATGGCGCTATTGTCATGGCATTATTGCCTTTTGTTTACGGTATGTTATTAGCTTCACCCGTTTGGGCGCATTTCTTTTTGCTTTTAGCTTGGTTCAGCATGTATTTGCTGAGTTACCCAATGCTTAGTCTCTTTAAAGGCAAAAATATGGCGGAATATAAAAAGTGGACAATCATCTATGGTGTCGCAGCTTTTTCATTTGCGCTTCCTGCCATTTTTTATAACTGGCAAATTCTTTTCTTTATTGCCGCCATGTTTCCTTTTGTGTTGGTGAGTATCTATTACACCAAGAAAAAAGATGAGCGCAATCTTCTCAATGATTTAGCCGGTATTGCGATTTTTGCCCTTGCAGGTATGGGATCCTATTATTTTTCTGACCGCACTTTTGATGAAAAAATCTGGTGGGTGGCGCTGTATCCAAGTCTCTTTTTTATTGGTACCACACTTTATGTCAAATCAATGATGCGTGAACGTAAAAATCCGCTTTATCTCAAAGCCTCTATTATTTTCCATGTGCTTTGCGTGCTCGGTTGCTTGTTTACCCAACAATATGTCTTATCACTTGCTTTTGTGCCGGCGTTAATTCGTGCCATTTATTTACCAACCAAGAAACTTTCGGTTAAGCAAGTTGGTCTAATAGAATTCGGAACATCCGCCATTTTTTTGATTATTTTATTGATAGCGACATTATAAGATGAAGACATTAGCCAAACTTTTAGTCCTTGCCACCTTCACGTTAAGCAGTTCAGCATTTGCCATGAAAACCATTGATTTGGTCGATAAAGCGCAAATGACGGATCAGCAAAAAATGGATCTGGCGCAAAAACTGGCAGAGAAACAAGATTGGAAAGCCGTTTTTGAAATTATGTATCCTCTTGCGTTGGAAGGTAATTTACAAGCGCAAAGCAATTTAGGGATGCTTTATAATTTAGGCCGTGGAGTGGATGAAAATAAAGAGTTGGCTTATTGGTGGTTTAGCGAAGCTGCTGAGCGAGGCAGTATTAAAGCTATTAATAATTTGGCAGTGATGTATTTCAATGGCAACAACTATGTGAAACAAAATACCGCTCAAGCGATTAAATTATTTGAAGCCAGTGCAACAAAAGATCCCGATGCTATGCTTACATTAGGGGAAATTTATACCAATCAGAAAGAATTTACCAAAGCCTTTGAATGGTTCCAGAAAGCGGCAAATGCAGGCAGCAATGAAGGACGATTCCGTTTAGCTCGTTTGTATGAAGAGGGAATTGGGACACAAGTGAATATTGGTTTGGCCAAATTACTTTATTTGGAAATTATGAATACGGCGAAAAAGGATGAAATCAAAGAAATCGCCAGACAGCGATTACAACGTTTAAGCTTGTATTAAGAAAAAGTGCGGTTGATTTTAACCGCACTTTTTTTATTTTACCTCCGCCCCTTTTAACCAGCGTCTAACCCAACTGCGATTTGGCATTAAGTTATGAATCAGATCTTCACTCATTGGTAAGGGCTCGTCATAAATTAAGGAAGCAAGTGTTTCCCCTAAAAATGGTGCAGAGGTTAATCCTCTAGAGCCTAATGCACCGATTAAATAGAGGTTAGGGTAGTTTACGGCTTGTTCTATTGGTTGTTTACGACGTCGTAAATTAAACAAATTCTGATATTGTGTTTGCTGAGCTGAAAAATGTGGAACAGCCCCCATCATTGGGGTGAGAGCACGTACCGAACAACGCACACCGATTCGAGCAAGATTGCCTGATGTATTCACTTCTTTTGTCCAGTCTTCTGGAATATTTTGCTGAATTTTTTGTTGGTTTTCTTGTTGTTCGGTTAGGCTAAATTCACGAGTCGCATTATCACGAACATGACTTGCGCCAATACAATGACTGGCTTTCGCTTGATCGACTGGCGTAAGATAGCCGTCATAGCACAACACAGTTTTAAGTTTAAGTAAGTTTGCGGATGTCGGAATTTGGCTCACTTGCCCACGAACAGGATAGAGAGGCAGTTTTCGTGTTTGTTCAAACTCAGTGAGTTTATGCCCGTTTGCTAAAACAACCACTTCATGGAAGAAAGTTTCATTTTCAGCAGTATTGATTTGCCAACCCTGTTCTGTTTGCGAAAGTGCGGTTACTTTTTGTGATGTTTTAATTTGGACGCCTTGTTTTTCTAAAAAGGCAAAAGCATGCTGAACTAACTGACGTGGTGCAAGCCAAGCGCCTTGAGGAATAAAACCGCCACCAAAAGGTAACGGTAAACCGACTTTTTCGCTTAATTTAGTTTGGTTTAGTGACTGATATAAATCAGAAGGCAAATTCAGCTCAGCGATTTTATTTAATTTACTTTCAGCTTTCTCATTGTAAGCACAAAGTGCGACACCACAGAACTCATGTTCAAATTCGATTTGTTGTTGAATTGCCCATTGTAGAAATTGATGACCATAGGCGAAAGCATGAATATAAAAACGAATATTGCGTTCGTTATCATCGCTCAGTTGCGGATAAAAAGCCCCTTGTTTATTGCCGGATGCATTGAGGGCAGTTTGCTCATCTTCGCAATAAATTGTGATTTTAGCCCCGCGTTTAACCAATGAAATGGCTGTACAAAGCGAAGCAATTCCACCACCAATAATAGCAATATCTTGCTTGTTTAGATTGGCTGACTGACTATGAAACCAGGGCGTAGAAAGTGCGGTTGGTTTTTCCTGCGTTTTTTGACCAGAAAGACATTCCCGTTTTTTACCAAAGCCTTTGCGTTTCTTAATATTAAAGCCTGCATTTTCTAAGCCTTTTCTAACCGCACTTGCCGCAGTGAAGGTCGCAAAGGTACCTTGTAGCTTGGTAAAACGAAACATTTGCTGATAAAGATGCTCATTCCACATGTCGGGGTTTTTACTCGGCGCAAAACCATCTAAAAACCAGGCATCAATTTTGCTATTCATATAATCGCCAAGTTGTGGCAGATTTTCAGCGACATCGCCAAACCAAAGATCTAACGTGGTTTCATCAAAATGAAAACGATAGCAACCTTGAATAGGATTAAGCCAACGCTGTTGTAAATGCTGAGCAAGACAAGAAAATTGCGGATAGGCTAAATGGGCTTGTTCTAATGCATCAAGTGGCAAAGGGTATTTTTCAAAAGAGATAAAATAAAGGCGTTTTAGAGGCGAATCTGGATATTTCTGACGAAATTCACGGAATAGCGTGGTCACCGCAAAGAAATTTAATCCTGTGCCAAATCCTGTTTCAGCAATAACAAAATGGGCTTCTTGGTAATGAACCCAACGTTCCCACAACTGATTACCTTCTAAAAACACATAATGGCTTTCTGATAAACCATCTTGATTGGAAAAATACACGTCATCAAACTTATCTGAAATGGGGGTATTCTCTTGGTTAAAATGAATTTTTGCATGCTGAATGGTGAACATGTGTTAGCCCTTTTTTGCCTTATCAAATTCTTTTATAATAGCACGGAAATTTTGAGACGGTTAAAACTTAACTGGTCGAACAAATGAATTATTGCTTGCAATATTTTCATTTCATAGTAAATTGCGTTCAGCTAACAACTGTAAGTTGAATTAAATTTCCCCTAAATCATAAGGAATAAAGAATGAAAAGAGCTGTAATTACTGGTTTTGGTATTATTTCAAGTATCGGTAACAACAAAGAAGAAGTTTTGGCTTCATTAAAAGCAGGTAAATCTGGTATTGAAGTCATGCCTGAGTTTATTGAAATGAAAATGCGTAGCCATGTTGCCGGCACAATCAAACTTGATCCAAGCGAGCATATCGATCGTAAAGTGTATCGTTTTATGGGTGATGCGGCAGCTTATGCATACCTTTCTATGCGTGAAGCGATTGAAGATTCAGGTTTAACAGAAGATCAAGTCTCAAATGACCGTACAGGTCTTGTAATCGGTGCAGGTACTGGTTCAGCACACAACCAATTAGTCGCTTGTGATGCAGTACGTGGTCCACGCGGTGTGAAAGCGATTGGTCCTTATGCGGTAACTAAAACGATGGCATCAAGTGTGTCAGCTTGTTTAGCAACCCCTTACAAAATCCGTGGTGTGAGCTACTCAATCAGCTCTGCTTGTGCAACGTCTGCACACTGTATCGGGCACGCAGTTGAATTAATCCAATTAGGTAAACAAGATGTGGTTTTCGCGGGTGGTGCGGAAGAATTATCTTGGGAATGTGCAACTGAATTCGATGCAATGGGTGCGGTTTCAACTAAATACAATGATACCCCAGAAAAAGCGTCTCGTGCTTACGATGCAAACCGTGATGGTTTTGTTATCGCAGGTGGTGGTGCTGTTGTAGTGGTTGAAGAATTAGAACACGCATTAGCACGTGGCGCAAAAATCTACGCAGAAATCGTGGGTTATGGTGCAACTTCTGATGGTTACGACATGGTAGCACCAAGTGGTGAAGGTGCAGAGCGTTGTATGAAACAAGCAATGGCAACGGTAGATACTCCAATTGATTACATCAACGTACACGGTACATCAACACCAGTTGGTGATGTGAAAGAATTAGGTGCAATCAAAAATGTATTTGGTGACAAAATCCCTGCGATTTCTTCAACCAAATCAATGACCGGTCACTCTTTAGGTGCAGCAGGTGCACACGAAGCAATCTATACCTTATTAATGTTACATAATGACTTCATTGCACCAAGCATTAATATCGAAACATTAGACGAAGCGGCAAAAGGCTGCAATATCGTGACTGAAACAAAAGAAAATGCAGGCTTACAAACTGTGATGTCAAATAGCTTTGGTTTTGGTGGTACAAACGCAACTTTAGTGTTCAAACGCTATAACGGCTAATTAAAACGTTTTAAAATCTAACCGCACTTTGGATCTTCCAAGTGCGGTTTTTTCTTGTCATCGATTCTTTTCCTTTCACTCATAAGAGAAAACAACATTTAAAATGTGATCTAGTTCAAATTTCTGAACAAAAGAATAAAATTTTTTTATTTTTATAAAACTCTATATAAAAATGCAATTCTCTTTGTTTTTTGAATTTAATCTTTATTTAAAACTTTATTTTTATATTTTTCTGGATTTTAATTCTTTTAAATTTGTTTTTTTAGACTTTTGCAATGCTAGACAAGTTGTTTTCTTTCGGTATGATGGTTCCATTGTTTTGACAACGAATCGTAGTAATAAAAGTGCGGTCAGTTTTAGGAGTAAAATATGAAGAAATTATCCGGTGCGGAAATGGTGGTTCAGTCTTTGCGTGACGAAGGCGTTGAGTATTTATTTGGTTATCCAGGCGGTGCCGTATTGGATATTTATGATGCAATCCATACTCTTGGTGGGATTGAACATATTTTAGTTCGTCATGAGCAAGCTGCGGTGCATATGGCTGATGGTTATGCACGAGCGACCGGTAAAGTAGGTTGTGTGTTAGTGACATCAGGACCAGGTGCAACCAATGCGATTACGGGTATTTTAACCGCTTATACTGATTCAGTACCAATGGTGATCATTTCTGGTCAGGTAATGAGTAGCTTAATCGGCCGTGATGCGTTCCAAGAATGTGATATGGTGGGGATTTCTCGCCCAGTGGTTAAACATAGCTTTATTGTTAAGAAAGCAGAAGACATTCCAGGTATCTTGAAAAAAGCCTTTTATATTGCTTCAACAGGCCGTCCAGGTCCCGTTGTCGTAGACATTCCAAAAGATACCGTAAATCCAACTTTAAAATATCCTTACGAATATCCAAAATCTGTTGAGCTTCGTTCTTATAATCCAACGGTAAATGGTCA
>CAUUXN010000071.1:0-8791 GCA_963548985.1 uncultured Haemophilus sp.
CAAAATTGAAGGTATCACCCCTGAAATTATGCAAATTGCATTAAACCAAGCGAAAGGTGCTCGTATGCACATTCTTGGCGTAATGGAACAAGCAATCCCTGCACCACGTGCAGATATTTCTGACTACGCACCGCGTATTCACACCATGAAAATTGATCCTAAGAAAATCAAAGATGTTATCGGTAAAGGTGGTGCAACTATCCGTGCATTAACTGAAGAAACCGGTACCTCTATCGATATCGATGATGATGGTACAGTGAAAATCGCCGCAGTAGATAGCAGTGCAGCGAAAAATGTAATGGCACGTATTGAAGAAATCGTGGCTGAAGTTGAAGCTGGCGCAATTTACAAAGGTAAAGTAACTCGTCTTGCTGACTTCGGTGCATTCGTGGCTATCGTAGGAAATAAAGAAGGTTTAGTTCATATTTCTCAAATCGCTGAAGAGCGTGTAGAGAAAGTGAGTGATTATCTTCAAGTTGGTCAAGAAGTGACGGTTAAAGTGGTTGAAATTGATCGCCAAGGTCGTATCCGCTTAACCATGAAAGATCTTACACCAAAACAAGAAACTGAAGCAGAATCTGCACCTGCAGAAGACATTTCAGAAGAACAAGAATAATCTCACAGGGTGTGTGAATTTAGTTTACACACCCGTTTTGATTATCAAACTAACTTATAAAACAATGCAGTATTTTCGGTTATTCCGTTTTCTAGTTTCGTTGTCTAGCCTAAGTGTGATTTTATTTATTTCCGGTTGTGTGCAATCGGGAAACGTGTTTGTCGCACCAAATAAAGTCGTGCTAGCGGATCAGAACCCGAATACGCACTTCGAACAAGAAGTGATGATTACCCGAATCGGGCAGGTTTTATTAGTTGGAAAAATGAGTAATGAAGAACGGGCGACGCTTCACTTTGAACGCGGCGTATTATACGATTCCCTCGGTTTATGGGGCCTCGCACGTTATGACTTTACTCAAGCCCTTGCATTACAGCCAAAGATGGCTTCTGTTTACAATTATTTAGGGCTTTACTTACTGCTTGAGGAAGATTACGACAGTGCATTAGAAACCTTTAATGCGGTGTTTGAATTGGACCCAAGTTATGACTATACCCATCTTAATCGTGGTTTAAATTTTTATTACGTCGAACGCTATAATCTTGCTGAAGACGATTTTATGAAGTTTTATGAAGCCGATACCAAAGATCCTTATCGCGTACTTTGGCTCTATTTGAACGAACAAAAATTAAAACCACAAGAAGCCCATGCCAACCTTGTTGAACGAGCTAAAGGGCTATCTAAGGACTTCTGGGGAACAAATATCGTTCAATACTATTTAGGTAATATTTCCGTGAGTGACTTGCAAGAGCGGGCAACCAAATTTGCAGAAAACTCGCAACAATATGCAGAAATATTAACCGAAACCTACTTTTATCTAGCAAAACAAAAACTCAATTTGGGGCAAATTGATGAAGCGGCGGCTTTATTCAAACTTGCTATTGCGAATCAGGTGTATAACTTTGTTGAGTATCGTTTTGCCGTGTTAGAGCTGATGAAATTGAAACCGGCTCAAACTGAAGACGAAAAAGAAGAAAAAAGTGCGGTCACAAAAACAGCTGTTTTTTAGACTTGCCTCTTTCTTGTGTAACAAATAAACCTGAAAGCTAAATTGAGCTTTCCTTAAATTATATTCGAGCATTTTAATGACAGACAAAATCACTTTTAATGATTTAGGCTTGCCTGAATTCATTCTAAAAGCCGTTTCTGACCTTGGTTTTGAAACACCTTCGCCAATCCAACAAGCTTGTATTCCTGCTCTTCTAGAAGGCAGAGATGTACTTGGTATGGCACAAACCGGTAGTGGTAAAACCGCCGCATTCTCTTTACCTATTTTGGCAAAAATTGATCCTGCCGCAAAACATCCACAATTATTGGTGATGGCACCAACGCGTGAACTAGCCATTCAAGTTGCTGATGCTTGTGAACACTTCATGAAATATGCCAAAGGCATCAACATCGTGACCCTTTATGGTGGTCAACGCTATGACATTCAATTACGTGCATTAAAACAAGGTGCACAAGTTGTTGTGGGTACACCAGGCCGTATTTTGGATCACATCCGTCGTAACACATTAAATCTATCTGAATTAAAAGCTATCGTACTTGATGAAGCGGATGAAATGCTTCGCATGGGCTTTATTGATGATGTAGAAACCGTTATGGCGGAATTACCTGAAGAGCACCAAACAGCCCTTTTCTCAGCAACCATGCCTGAGCCAATTCGTCGCATCACAAAACGCTTCATGAACAATCCGCAAGAAGTGAAAATCAAAGTAAATAACGATAATGCACCTGATATTGAGCAAAATTGTTGGTATGTTCAAGGTTTCCGTAAAAATGATGCATTATTACGCTTCTTAGAAGTAGAAGATTTTGATGCGGCAATCATTTTTACCCGTACTAAAACGGGCACACTTGATGTGACTGAATTATTAGAAAAACACGGTTTCCGTGCTGCGGCATTAAACGGTGATATGACCCAACAATTACGTGAACAAACCTTAGATCGCTTACGTAATGGTAGCCTTGATATCGTCGTTGCAACCGATGTTGCTGCGCGTGGTATCGATATTGAACGAATCAGTCTTGTGGTGAACTATGATATCCCTCTTGATGCAGAGTCTTATGTTCACCGTATCGGCCGTACTGGGCGCGCAGGTCGTTCTGGTCGTGCATTGTTATTCGTTGAACCACGTGAACGCCGTTTACTTCGTAACATCGAACACTTGATGAAAAAGCCAATCAATGAAGTTGAATTGCCAAATCATGAAGTGTTACAAGCCTGTCGTCGTAAAAAATTCCAAGACAAGATTACCAAGCAATTGGAACATCACGATCTGGAAATGTATCGCAGCTTATTGGAAGATTTATTCACCGCAGATCAGGATCAAGAAGATATTGCTGCGGCGATGTTGATGTTGATTCAAGGGAAACAAAAACTCATTCTTCCACCTGATCCACCGATGGATAAACGCCGTCGTGACCGTCATGATCGCGGTGATCGTCGTGAAAATCCACGTTCAGCTGAACGTCGTGGTGAACGTAAAGGCTACGGCACACCACAGCCGATGGATTTATATCGCATCGAAGTAGGTCGTGCAGATGGTGTAGAAGTGCGTCATATCGTAGGTGCGATCGCAAATGAAGGTGATATTAATAGCCGTTACATTGGTCATATCAAACTTTATGATGACTACTCTACCGTTGAATTACCACAAAGCATGCCGAAAGAATTGCTTCAACAATTCGGTAAAACTCGCGTTTTAAATAAACAAATGCAAATGAGCTTTATGGGCGCGACACAATCAGATAGCGGACGTGGTAGTAACGATTTTGGCGGAAAAGGCCGTCGTGATGGTCGTCGCAATGATCGTGGCGAGCGTGGTCAAGATCGCTTCCGTGGTGAGCGTAATGGTGAACGTCGTCAGCGTAAATTTAACGATAAAAACGACCGCACTTTTAATGAACGTGGTCGCCGAGATCGCCAACGTTAATCCTTATTTAACAGCCCCTTGAAGTAAAAGGGGCTTTTTTATTGTCTTAATTCTCGTTACAATCGTCTCTTATCTCAATTTATAAGGTTTATCTATTGAAAGGTCTATTTTTACGTATTATTGCTGCCTTTGCATTATTACTTTGGGCAGTGGATATGGTGTTCCCTTGGCAAAAAATTATGCAATCGGAGCAAAATCCTTACACTGCGATCAAAAATCGCGGTAGCCTTATTGTCGGTACCATTAACAATCCCATTTACTATTTTATTGGGAATGAGGGCGAATCTGGCTTGGAATACGAATTAGCAAAAAACTTTGCTGATTACTTAGGGGTTCGCTTACAAATTAAAACCTTAGAAAATAACGATCAACTTTTTAACGAATTAGAGAACAACAATATTGATATTGCTGCCGCGAATCTTTTGTTCCAGCCTCAACGCGCAGAAAAATTTCAGTTAGGGCCCTCTTATACTTCTGCCTCTTGGCAGCTTGTGTATAAAAAAGGTGAAAATCGCCCGAAAGATTTAGCTCAAGTCCAGCAAGAAATTATTATTTCTGCGGGGGAAGACTTAGAAAAATTATTATCCCAAGCACAGAAAAAACTCCCTGCACTCAAATGGCAAAATAACAAACAATTGACTCAAGAGGAATTATTGATTCAAGTAGCTGAAGGGAAAATTCCTTATACCATTGCAAATAGTATTGATGTGGCGGCAGCACAACAAATTCGCCCTAACTTAGCGATTGCATTTGACCTAACGGATGAAATGACTGTGCATTGGTATCTCTCCAATCAATCCTATAATGAGTTGCAAGCTGGCTTGTTGGATTTTATGAATAATGCCATTGAAACAGGATTAATTGATCGCATTGAGGAAAAATATTTCCGCCATATTACTGCCTTTGACTATGTAGATACTCAGGCTTATTTAGAGGCAGTTGAAAAAATTCTCCCTCAATATCAACCGCTCTTTGAAAAATACAAAGGGAATTTAGACTGGCGATTATTAGCTGCTGTAGCCTATCAAGAATCGCATTGGGACCCTTATGCTACCTCTCCAACAGGTGTGCGCGGGATGATGATGCTTACCAAAGATACGGCTGTGCGGATGAATATTAATAATCGCACTGATGCCGAACAAAGTATAAAAGCGGGATCGGAGTATTTGCATTGGCTACTCGACCAAATGCCAGACAGTATTCCAGAAGAAGATCGAATTTGGTATTCTTTAGCAGCATATAATATGGGATTAGGGCATATTTTGGACGCACGTCGCTTAACAAAAAAATTAGGTGGTAACCCAGATAACTGGTTAGATGTAAAAAATAATCTTCAACTATTATCGGAAAAGCGCCATTATTCAAACTTAAAATATGGCTACGCCCGAGGCTATGAAGCCTACCAATATGTCGAAAATATTCGCCGTTACATGAACAGCATTGTGAATTATCATCGCGTTCAAGAAAACCAAGCGACTGCAACAGAGTAAGTGCGGTCAGAAAAAGCAACGTTTTATTGAACTCAAAGAAAACAAGGAGAAAAAGATGTTAAAAAGAAAAACTTTTTTAAAGAAAAAAGCATCAAGAGATATCTCTGCCTCACGCAACTTGCGTTTAAGACGCTTAAAACACCGTAAAGCAAAACAATTCCAACGCCATGCATTACAATTAGTGATTCAAGATATCTAAAAAAGGGCGAACATCATGTTCGCCCTTTTTATTTATTCATTATCCTTTATTTTTCAAAAGAATCTTTCAAACGCTCATCTGCTCGGCGGGATTCGCCTTTATGTTGAAGTTTATTTAATTGGCGTTCTAATTTTTCTTCAACTTCATTGATCGCTTTATACATATCATCAGCCGTTGCAGTGGCTAACAGATTACCTAACGGGGTTCCAATTGAAGCCTCTACAGAAAAGCCGTTTGGCACTTTACTTAAAACAAAGTGCGGGCTAATCAGTTGAGTGTGCCATTTCTCTAATTTTGCAAGTCTTCCCTCCACATGTTCACGAATTGCAGGGGTGATTTCCATTTGTTTACTTGTGATATTGAGTGTCATAGCATTTACCTCTTTTGCTTAAATGAACCCTTCGGTTCCGTTCATCTTTAATAACAACATATCGACCTTGAACCACTTTTTCAAGTGCTTTTAGGTAAATAAAAAAACAAATGTTCAAAAATATGATCGGGATCTAATTTCTGAAAAAATGTGATTTCATTTCCGTGTAAACTTGTTATGATGTAAAGCTGTAAACAACAAAGGGAAGCGTTCAGCTTCCCTTTTCTTTTTACGATATGAATTAGGCTAATTCATCTTGATCATGTTGTGTGGCTTTTAAACGTTCAAAGTAATCTTTGGTTTCTGAAATAATCTCTTTGCGTAAACCAATTAATGCGACTAAGTTCGGGAAGGCCATTAAACCATTCACAATATCCGCTAAGATCCAAATTAAATCTAAAGTAAGGAATGAACCTGCTCCGACTAAAACAATAAACATGAAGCGATACAATTTAATACCACGAATACCAACTAAGTAAAGGAAACAACGCTCACCGTAGTAGCACCACCCTAAAATAGTGGTGAAAGCAAAGAATAATAATCCTACTGTTACAATCGTTGCACCAAATGATGTACCTAATCCCTGTGCAAAAGCATAGTTAGTCACACTTGCACCTGAGAGCTCTGGGTTACTCCATGCTCCCGTAATAACTAGCACTAAGCCCGTCATCGTACATACGATGATGGTATCTAAGAATGTCCCTGTCATCGAAATTAAACCTTGGCGAACGGGCTCTTTCGTTTGCGCTGCTGCGGCTGCGATTGGCGCACTTCCTAAACCTGATTCATTTGAGAAAATACCGCGCGCCACACCCGATTGAATGGCTTTCATCACGGTAAAGCCAACTGCACCACCTAAAGCTGCCTGAGGATTAAACGCACTCTGAATAATTAATGAAATTGCAGCAGGTAATTTATCGTAATTAACGATTAAGATGATAATTGAGGTCGTCACATAACCCAGCGCCATAAAAGGCACAATGACTGCAGAAGCTCTCGCAATACGTCTTACTCCACCAAGAATAATCATAGCGACCAATACCGTCACCACAGTTGCACTAATCACAACAGGCACGTTAAAGGTGTCTTGCATCGCATGCGTAATCGCATTCACTTGAGGGAAAGTACCGATACCGAAAAAGGCCACCAACACCCCAAATAACGCAAATAATTTCGCTAACCATTTGATACCAAGACCACGTTCGATGTAATACATTGGTCCACCAGCCATAAAACCGTATTTATCGCGCACACGATATTTCACTGCAAGCAAACATTCGGCATATTTGGTTGCCATGCCTAATAATGCAACTAGCCACATCCAAAAAATCGCGCCAGGTCCACCCGCTTGTACTGCGGTCGCTACACCCACGATATTCCCTGTACCAATGGTTGCCGCTAATGCGGTACAAAGTGCAGCAAAAGAAGACACGTCCCCTTTGCCTTTATTTGCACCACGAGCAAATAAATAGCCCAAGGCACGAGGCAAATAACGAATTTGCAAAAAGCCTAAACGAAGGGTGAGATAAAGTCCGGTTCCGGACAAAAGAATAAGTAGGGGCGGTCCCCATATAAAGCTACTAACAGCCGATAAGATTGTCTGTAATGACATTGATGATTCCTCGTCGTTTAAAATACAAATAAACTCGACAAGGAGACAAGAAGAATCCCGATAGAAATATATTGATAATACGGATTGTCTTTTGCCCCTGTCCTTTTGCCTGAGCGTTTGGAAAACAATCGAAAAATCGACCGCTCTTTTGCGCCTTCGGCGTCCATTTACATCGATAAAATGCAATGGATCTCTCCAAGGGTTCGTCCAGTAACAGTCCCTGCAATCTTGCGATTGCGCCTGAAAGATTTTACCTCGTCGGCGTAGGGGCAATTCCCTACTCTCCAGCTACCTTCTTCCGAACTCACTTTTTACGTTTTATTTTTTATCGCAAAAAGTGTCGCGAATTTTAGCAAACTTGAAAGGCTAACTCAATGGATTGACAAAAAAAGGCTTAGATAACAAGGTGAAAGCAGATAAAAACAAAGTGCGGTCAAAAATTTTCTTATTTTTTGACCGCTCTTTTTTTTAATCAAAAAAGAAAGGCAGGTCATTACCTGCCTTTATCCATTTTAATAATTATAAAATCTCTTTTGCTTTTGCTACCACGTTATCTACGGTGAAACCAAAGAGTTTAAATAATTGATCTGCTGGTGCTGATTCGCCAAAGCTGTTCATGCCTACTACACGACCTTCAAAGCCAACGTATTTATACCAGAAGTCTGCAATACCTGCTTCGATTGCAACACGTTTAGTTACAGCAGCTGGTAATACGCTTTCACGGTACGCTGCATCTTGTTTATCGAAACGGTTAGTGCTTGGCATAGAAACTACGCGTACTTTTTTACCTTCAGCACTCAACACATCTGCAGCTTTCACTGCTAATTCCACTTCAGAACCAGTCGCAATGAAGATTAACTCAGGTGTGCCATCACAGTCTTTTAATACATAAGCACCACGTTTAACTGCCTCTAATTGTGCAGAAGTGCGGTCCATTTGTGCTAAGTTTTGACGGGTAAAGATCAACGCACTTGGGCCATCTTGACGCTCAACCGCTTGTTGCCATGCGATGGCTGATTCCACTTGGTCACATGGACGCCATGTTTCAAGATTTGGAATTAAGCGTAATGATGTAGTTTGCTCAACTGGTTGGTGAGTTGGTCCATCTTCGCCTAAACCGATCGAGTCGTGTGTATAAACAAAGAGTGAGCGTTGTTTCATTAATGCCGCCATACGCACCGCATTGTGTGCATATTCGTAGAACATTAAGAAAGTTGCGCCATAAGGAATGAAACCGCCGTGTAAAGCAATACCATTCATGATCGCAGACATACCAAACTCACGCACACCATAGTTGATATAGTTACCGCCTACGTTTTCGTGTGCACGAATTGGTTTAGAACCGCTCCATAACGTTAAGTTAGAGCTTGCTAAGTCTGCAGAGCCACCTAAGAACTCAGGTAATACATGTGCATAAGCTTCGATTGCATTTTGTGATGCTTTACGGCTCGCAATGCTTGCAGGATTCGCTTGTAATTTTTCAATGAACGCTTTAGATTCTACTGTCCAATTTGCCGGTAATTCACCGTTTACACGACGTGTAAATTCTGCAGCAAGTTCTGGATATGCTT
>CAUUXN010000072.1:0-8704 GCA_963548985.1 uncultured Haemophilus sp.
TCTTCTCACGGTCACTCAGAAGGCGTATTACAACGCGTTCGTGAAACTCGTGCAAAATATCCAAATTTACCTATCGTTGCGGGTAACGTAGCAACGGCTGAAGGTGCTATCGCACTTGCAGACGCAGGCGCAAGCGCAGTGAAAGTAGGTATCGGACCAGGTTCTATTTGTACTACTCGTATCGTGACCGGTGTAGGTGTTCCACAAATCACCGCTATCGCAGATGCAGCGGCTGCATTAAAAGATCGTGGTATTCCAGTTATCGCTGACGGTGGTATCCGTTTCTCTGGTGATATTGCAAAAGCTATCGCAGCAGGTGCGAGCTGTGTAATGGTTGGTTCTATGTTCGCAGGTACTGAAGAAGCGCCAGGTGAAATCGAACTTTATCAAGGTCGTGCATTTAAATCTTACCGTGGTATGGGTTCATTAGGTGCGATGGCGAAAGGCTCTTCAGACCGTTACTTCCAATCAGATAACGCGGCAGACAAACTCGTACCAGAAGGTATCGAAGGCCGTATTCCATATAAAGGTTACTTAAAAGAAATCATCCACCAACAAATGGGTGGCTTACGTTCTTGCATGGGCTTAACCGGCTGCGCAACCATCGAAGAATTACGTACAAAAGCGGAATTTGTTCGCATCAGTGGTGCGGGTATTAAAGAAAGCCATGTTCACGATGTAACTATTACTAAAGAAGCGCCAAACTATCGTATGGGCTAATTGATAAAAGAGCGGTTTATTTAACCGCTCTTTTGAAATATTTTGGGCAACTAAAAGGACTAAAATGAAAAAACTAGCATTACTCATTCCGTTTATCATATCAAGTTGTGCGCTTTTCGGACCAACTTATACTGGAGAAACAACGGCAAGTTCTTTACTAAAATCAGATACAGAACGTAATATCAATCTGGCTTTTAGAGCAATCCATAATTGTACACCAAAACAAATTCATACTCAGATCAATGATGCAAAAATCAACCCTAAAACATCTACTGTTGATTCAGCATATGAAACTTGGACAGTAAAAGGCTGTAATCAAACTGAAGTATTTAAAATTAAATATATCAGCGATGGTCAAGGTGGAACCTACATCAATATGACCACGTCAAACTAACATAAGGTAAAAAATGACAAACATCCACAACCATAAAATTCTGATCCTCGACTTTGGTTCACAATATACTCAACTGATTGCACGTCGTGTGCGTGAAATTGGTGTTTACTGCGAACTTTGGGCGTGGGATGTGACTGAAGAACAAATCCGTGAATTTAATCCAGACGGTATCATTCTTTCTGGCGGTCCAGAAAGTACCACTGAAGAAAACAGTCCGCGTGCACCAGAATATGTATTTAATGCCGGTGTGCCTGTATTGGGTATTTGTTACGGTATGCAAACCATGGCGATGCAACTTGGCGGTTTAACTGAGACCTCTGATCATCGTGAATTCGGCTACGCTTCTGTTTTAATGGATAATCCGACCGCACTTTTCGCTCATTTAAATGATGGTGACAGCAAATTAGATGTATGGATGAGCCATGGCGATAAAGTAACGCGTTTACCAGAAAACTTCCAAGTTACTGGTACGACGCCGACCTGTCCAATTGCGGCAATGTCTGACGAAAATCGTCGTTTCTACGGCGTACAATTCCACCCTGAAGTAACCCATACTAAAAAAGGCTTGGAATTATTAATGAATTTCGTCGTAAACATTTGTGGTTGCGAAACAAAATGGACAGCAGAAAACATTATCGAAGATGCCGTTGTTCGCATTAAAGAGCAAGTGGGCGATGATGAAGTGATTTTAGGTTTATCTGGTGGTGTGGACTCTTCTGTGGTTGCATTACTTTTACACCGTGCTATCGGCAAAAACTTACACTGCGTATTCGTGGATAACGGCTTACTCCGCTTACATGAAGGCGACCAAGTTATGGAAATGTTTGGCGATAAATTCGGCTTGAACATTACCCGTGTTGATGCAGAAAGCCGTTTCTTAGGCGAGCTTGCTGGTGTATCCGATCCTGAAGCAAAACGTAAAATTATCGGTAAAGTATTCGTGGATGTGTTCGATGATGAATCGAAAAAACTCACTAACGTGAAATGGTTGGCACAAGGTACGATTTATCCTGACGTAATCGAATCTGCAGCTAGCAAAACCGGTAAAGCACATGTAATTAAATCACACCACAACGTAGGTGGTTTGCCGGATTATATGAAATTAGGCTTAGTTGAACCGTTACGTGAATTGTTTAAAGATGAAGTACGTAAAATCGGTTTAGCATTAGGCTTACCGGCTGAAATGATCAACCGTCACCCATTCCCTGGCCCGGGTTTAGGCGTACGTGTATTAGGCGAAGTGAAAAAAGAATACTGCGATTTATTGCGCCGTGCCGATGCGATCTTTATCGAAGAATTACGCAACAGCGGTTGGTATGAAAAAACCAGTCAAGCCTTCAGCGTGTTCTTACCTGTGAAATCTGTAGGCGTAATGGGTGATGGCCGTAAATATGACTGGGTAATCTCGCTACGTGCAGTAGAAACCATCGACTTTATGACCGCACATTGGGCACATTTGCCTTATGATTTATTAGGCAAAGTGTCTAACCGCATCATCAACGAAGTGAATGGCATTTCTCGCGTAGTATATGACATCAGCGGAAAACCTCCAGCAACTATCGAATGGGAGTAACCTAAATCAATTTAAAGGGCAAATTATTTGCCCTTTTCTTCTTTCATAGCACTAATTTCTCTCATCAATATTCACTATGGACATTGCATTTTTACTCGGCACTAAAATTATTGAACTGACACTTATTGTGCTTATTGGTTATGGGTTGGTTAAATCAAAATTATTAAAATCTGAAGATAGCAAGACGCTTTCCGTTATTGGGCTTTATGTCATCAGTCCTGCAGTGATGATTGAAGCCTTTCAAATTGATTACACGCCTGAAATCTTACAAGGTTTACAACTTTCACTGCTTATGGCGGTGTTTCTTCAGGTTATTCTGATTATTATTGGCAGTCTGTTAAAGCGCCTATTAAACCTTGATCCTATTGAACATGCCACTTCCATTTATTCCAATTCTGGTAACTTAATTATTCCGATTGTGATGTCGTTATTTGGCAAAGAATGGGTGATTTACGCCAGCTGTTTTATTGTAGTTCAAACCTTTCTATTTTGGACGCATTGCCGCTTGATTATTGTAGGGAAAGGAAATTTATCCTTAAAAATGATTGCCAAAAATATCAATATTTGGTCAATTCTTGTCGGAGCATTTTTATTTGCTTTTCAAATAAAATTACCAAGTATTATCAATGGTACACTCTCTTCGATTGGCTTGTTTATTGGTCCGAATGCCATGCTTGTTGCGGGTATGCTGATTGCGGCAATTCCTTTACGGAGCATCGTATCATCCAAACGCATTTATTTAGTCACACTTTTGCGCTTGTTGCTTATTCCGATTGCATTATTGGTATTAATAAAGTTGATTGGGTTTGTACATTGGGCTGAAAAAGGGGAAATTATTGTGTTGATTAGCTTTTTAGCAACCACGAGCCCATCCGCTTCAACTGTGACACAAATGGCGGTGATTTATAACAATAATCCACAGAAAGCCAGCGCCATCTATGGTGTAACGACGCTGCTTTGTATGTTTACTATGCCACTGGTGATTGCGTTATATCAAATATGGGGGTAAATCGTGGAAAAGTGCGGTCAATTATTTAAGCACTTTTGATGCCGGCTGCTCTTTTTTCAAACGATAAAGTTGATATAAGTTAACGAAAACTAAGAATGCGTTTAGAAGCGCAACTGGATAAGATTTGATGATCAAACTGTAAACGACAAAAAGTACCGCTCCAATTGCATTAACAACTCTCAAGTGAACAATCGATTTAAATAAAAAAGACACGGCCACAAAGAATGTTGCCAAATAACCTAATAATTCGATGAAATTAAACTCCATAAATCTCTCCATCAACAATGATCGAGGCGGCATCATAAAAGATTTTGGAATTGAGGAAAAGAGGCGAAATAAAGGCAACCGATTGCAATATCAAGAAATTTTTATTTCGCTCAAAACTCCCTTAGATAAAGACTTTTTGCACTAAAAACATATAAAAAATTGTGCCTGCCGAGATAGAAAGAAACATATTCTTTTTCCAGAAATGTAACCTCAATACCAACGCACCCGCAATGAAATCGGGTAAGCCGTGATAACCACTCAATACATCCACATTTTTATAGCAATACACCACTAACATCCCAAACATCGCCGCAGGCAATACTTTGCCAAGGTAACGAATATAGTCTGGAATCGGGCGATTGGCGGGAAAGATCCAGAATGGCAATAATCGAGTAAATTGCACGCACACAATACAAATCACAATGGTGATAATTTGTTCCATCAATGTCATTTTAGTGCCTCCAATTTAGATGAAAGTTTCGGTCGTCTTACGGTTAATAGAATCCAAATACTAATGAGTGTTGGCACTAAAAAATGCTCTTTCCCAACAATTAATAGCGATGCAAAAGCCACACCTAAACCTAATAATGAGCTTTCATGAGATTTCTCTTTAAGCCAGTTTTCAGCAAAAATCACGAGGAAAAGTGCGGTCATACCAAACTCTACCCCTTTTAAATCAAAAGGAATGATTGAACCAAATAGATTACCTAATCCCGCTCCTACAACCCAATAAAGATGGAGATAAAAGCTGACAAAGAACATGTACCAGCCTTTATCTAAATGTGCAGGGATCTTCGCCATATAGTTCAGGGAAAAACTTTCATCGACTAGAGTACTAATTAAATACCAGCGTTTTTTGCCAAGTTGAGCACCATATTTTTCTAACATAGAAATGCCATAAAAAATTTGGCGACCACTGACCATCAGCGTAACCAACGCAACACTTAAGGGCGAAAAAGGCATAACGAGTGCGGCTGCAGCAATAAATTCAACGGAGCCTGCATAAATGAGTGCTGCCATTGCTACCGGGAACCAAACACCGAATCCAAGTGCTTTCATGTAAATGCCGTATGCTATGCCTAAAAATAAAAAGCCGGCAAGCATTGGCATACTGTAAGGAAATGCCGCTTTTGCCGCGGCTTTGATGGGATTTTCTGTCACGACTTCTGACATATTGACCTACTACAACTCTAAAACAGACAAACCAGGTAAGGTCGAAAAACTTTGTGCTTTTACTGTTTGATGAAAATCTTCGATATAAGCTAAATTAGCATCTTCTTTACGAATTGCCGCATAAAGGTTACTGTACAGCCCTTCTTCTGTAATTTTACGCGCCACCACATACCCTTTTTCTAAATAAGGTAAGGCAGCCCAATAAGGCACTGTGGCAATACCCCGACGACTCGCCACTAACTGGATCAAGGCGATCGTTAGCTCTGTTGTGCGACGTGGCGGATTAATGCCTTTCGGTTTCAATACTTGACGATATAAATCCAACATATCATCAGGCACGGGATAGGTTACCCAAGTTTCTTCAGAGAAATCTTCCGCCTGCCAAACTTCTTTATTGGCTAACGGATGATCTTTAGAGCAAATACCCACCATTTCATAGGAAAATAGCGGTTTAAACAAAACATCATCATTTTGTTCAACTTCAGACACAATCGCCCAATCTGCACGATGAGACAATAGCAATCCAACTGGATCAGTGTGGAAACCAGACACAATATCCAATTCTACCAAGCTCCAATGCTGACGAAATTCATCCATCGCCGGCATTAACCAGTCGAAGCAAGTATGACACTCCACCGCAATTCTTAACTGCCCTGCATCACCGTGTTTTACACGAGCAAGCTCACGTTCTGCATCAACCACTTTAGGAAGAATTTCATTAGCAAGACGAATCAAACGATCGCCTGCTGCGGTAAAACGCAATGGATTACTTTTACGCTCAAACAAAGGTAAGCCGAATTGCTCTTCCATTAACTTAATTTGATGAGAAAGTGCCGATTGTGTTAAATAAACACGTTTTGCCGCCATCGAAACGCTGCCCGTTTCCTTCAAAGCAAGCAAGGTTCTTAGGTGACGAAGTTCAAGAAATGTGGGTTTCATTAGAATAATTCATAAAGTTATAGCATTAGATGAGCTACATGATAACGCAAATTAAATTTATCGAAAAGAAAGTGCGGTCAAAAACGTTGATATTTTTGACCGCACTTAAAATGATTATTTATCTAATTGAACGGGAAGAAATAAACTTAATGGACGTTTTTTCACAATTTGACAAACTTCATGCCAAATTGGCCACCAGCTATCAATTTCCGTATTTAAAGATCGCAGTGCCACCCAAAGCGTTAATGAAAAACTGACAATTAAATTCACTAAACCAATCAACAATACAAAACCAATGCATTGTAAAAGCAATGAATAGGTAAATTGTCCGCTCACGGCAATATAACCTACATTCGCCGATGAAAATGCCACATGACGAATATCTAACGGAAGATGCGTTAAGTAACCCACCACGCCCGTAATACCAAGCAGCATGCCAAAGCAAAGGTTACCAATTAGCGAACCATAATTCTCATGCATATAATTAGCAAATTTCACGCGAGTCTTCTCAGACATTAATTTTTTCAATAACGGATGTTGGGTTAAACGCATACGCATATTCAAATAATTGCTGCGGTTATCAAAATAGCCTGAAATAATCCCTGAGCAGAATAACCACACCCCCGCAATGGCTGCAAACCATAAGGTTCCCGCAAAAGGATCAATGCTATGCAACTGATAAGCAATTTGATCAGCATTCATCAATGGCTCACCTGTTTTATATTGGTAACCAAACGCAATCAATGCGGCTAAGCCCATCGCAATGAGGACATTACCTAGCACCGCAATACTTTGAGAGCGAAATACATCCACTAATAATTGAGCTAATTTCATATTGACGCTTTTACCTTGAGGCGTTTTCTCAACAGCCTCAGCAAAACGGGCTGCAGTCATGGCAGGCTGTTTCGTCGCTACCGTAAAATGCAACATAAAGATCACCATAAAACCTAAGCCGTAATTTAAGCCTTCGGCAAGCCCTTTCCAGACTTTGTCATCAATAATGCTGCCTAGATAGATTTTAAATAGCGCCATCAGTGCAATTAATACACCACCACCTGCCGCAGAATAAAACATTGCCCAATACTCTTTTTTATCTCGAGTAATGTAATGCTCGCCATGATCGCCAGCATTCTGCGTAACACTACGAGCCATCAATCCTGAGCTTTGTTTCCATAGTCGAGAAATACTATGTCGCTCTGCTGCTGCACGGGCAAAACAACCGGTTAATAATAAGATTCGACGCGGTAAATAGCGATTTGAAACAAAAATCGCCATCAAGGTTTCTAATCGTTCTAAAGTCTGGGAAAGACGTTCCAATAAATACGCCGTATTTAAGGACGATCCCACTACTGCCCCACGTTTCTGTAAGCCAATAATCAATGCCTTACATTGATCAAACATTACCTGTAAATGGCTATCATCAAAAGCCGTTGATTGGCGACGCGCCTCTACCCAATCAACCACTTCATGATGCAATGCCACAAAAGGTGAATCCGCATTCAACAGAGAGGGCTCCATTCGCATCAACTCAGGATCCATATCTTCAGCGGCAATCCAAATTGAAAGCATTTCAATGGCAAATAGCCCTTCACTTTCAATATGATTTTTTAACCGTTCACGATCTTTTTGTTCTGTATAACGGGTTAAAACACCAAATACGCCTCGCCATGTTTTTAATGGGACGGCATCAATCCAGCGGGCATCATTTTTATCGCTAAACAATAAATAAAAAATATCACGTAAATCATTAATATCTTTAAAAGACGGGTTAAAACGCTCATAAATACGCGTTTTCATTTCTTGCCCAAAACCGCCACGCGTAAGAATGCCGCTACTAATAAACAACGGATAAAGGCGTAAACCACATAACCAACCGCATAATAATTTCGAAACAGAATAGCCTAATTCTTTATCGTTCTTTAAGATAAACTTAAATAAATGCAAGGTCGGAGAAATTTTTTCTGAGGGGCTGCTACGTAATAATTGGCACAGCCCTTCCACAAGACCAAAGGCATCATTTTCCGCCACTTTGTTACGCAAAAATTGCGGTAAGGTATCGGTTTTAATCATGAGCTTTCTCCTTCTATCATTTATATTCAAAAGCGAGACATTATACAGCTCTGTTAGATAAAGTAAAAATGAGCGGAAAAGTGCGGTCAATTTTGAAAGGATTTTAAAAGAAAAGGCGTATGCTTCCATACGCCTTTAAATTGATATTATTTCTCTTTCTTCAGCAAGAAAATACCTTGTTCAGAGAAATTCACATAAGCTTGTTTGAGATCAGCATTAAAGTCTTCTGGTTTGGTATTAATGAGCAATTCTTTGCCTGCCCAAATTGCCACCACTTCCCAGTGGTTACCCATATAGACCGCACTCTTAATTTCACATTGTTGTGCAGCCTCGCCTTCTGCTTTTAAGTAAATCGCTTCAGGACGAACGCCCACTAAGCACTCGCCATCCGGTAAATTGAATTGCGCCGCATTGCTTAATGGCAATTTGTAGCCATTCACGTCAATGGTGTTATTTTCTAATTTACCTTCAAAGATGCTTGATTCGCCCATGAAGTTTGCAAGGAATAAAGAATTTGGACGCAAATAAAGCTCTTTTGCTGGCGCTTTTTGCATGATTT
>CAUUXN010000073.1:0-8534 GCA_963548985.1 uncultured Haemophilus sp.
TATGACTTAGGTGGTGGTACATTCGACTTATCTATCATCGAAATTGATGAAGTAGGTGGCGAAAAAACCTTTGAAGTATTGGCAACCAACGGTGATACTCACTTAGGTGGTGAAGACTTCGATAACCGTGTAATCAACTACTTAGTAGATGAGTTCAAAAAAGAACAAGGCGTGGATTTACGTAACGACCCACTTGCAATGCAACGTTTAAAAGAAGCAGGTGAAAAAGCGAAAATTGAACTTTCTTCTGCACAACAAACTGATGTTAACTTACCTTACATCACTGCAGATGCAACAGGTCCTAAACACTTAAACATTAAATTAACTCGTGCTAAATTAGAATCTTTAGTAGAAGATTTAGTGGCTAAATCACTTGAACCTGTAAAAGTTGCATTAAACGATGCTGGCTTAAGTGCATCACAAATTGATGATGTTATCCTAGTGGGCGGTCAAACCCGTATGCCATTAGTACAACAAAAAGTAGAAGAATTCTTCGGTAAAGCACCTCGTAAAGATGTGAACCCGGATGAAGCTGTTGCTATCGGTGCTGCAGTTCAAGGTGGTGTATTAGCAGGTGATGTCACTGATGTATTATTGTTAGACGTAACACCGTTATCTTTAGGTATCGAAACCATGGGTGGTGTAATGACTACCTTAATTGAGAAAAACACGACGATTCCAACTAAAAAATCGCAAGTATTCTCAACAGCAGAAGATAACCAAAGTGCAGTAACCATTCACGTATTACAAGGTGAACGTAAACAAGCATCAGCGAATAAATCTTTAGGGCAATTCAACCTTGAAGGCATCAACCCTGCTCCACGCGGTATGCCACAAATTGAAGTAACCTTCGACATCGACGCTGACGGTATCATCCACGTTTCTGCGAAAGATAAAGGTACTGGTAAAGAACAACAAATCACCATCAAAGCCTCTTCAGGTTTAAGTGAGGAAGAAATTCAACAAATGGTTCGTGATGCAGAAGCAAACGCTGAAGCAGACCGTAAATTTGAAGAATTAGTACAAGCTCGCAACCAAGCAGATCATCTTGTACACAGCACACGTAAACAATTAGAAGAAGCAGGTGACAAAGTTCCAGCTGAAGATCGTGCAGCAATTGAAAGTGCATTAAGCGATTTAGAGACTGCAGCGAAAGGCGAAGATAAAGCAGCAATTGAAGCAAAACTTCAAGCACTTGCAGAAGTTGCTCAAAAACTTGCTCAAGCTGCACAACCACAAGCTGATGCACAACAAGCTCAAAGCAACAGCAAACCAAATGATGATGTTGTTGATGCTGAGTTTGAAGAAGTGAAAGACAATAAATAATTTCACTTAAACCCAAATTGAAGGGCGTAGCGATACGCCCTTTTGGCATATTCATTAAACGAAATTTTTCCTGACTTTATTTGAAAGAGTAAAGTCAGAAAAAATACAATTAGTAGGTAGTAGGATAATTTACGTGAATGACCTACCTAATAATTAGGTAGACGTTAATGTTCAGCATTTCCACATTACAAATCCAAAGTGTAAAAAAACGTTATCAAAAACGACCGCACTTTACCCCAAAGCAAACACAACCAAAGGAAAAAACAATGAAATTCGAAACGAAATGCCTCCATGCTGGCTATCGCCCTAAAAACGGTGAGCCACGTGTTCAACCTATCGTACAAAGCACGACTTATACCTACGATTCTGCAGAAGAGATTGGCAAGCTATTTGATTTACAAGCTGCAGGTTATTTCTATACTCGCCTAGCAAACCCAACGACAAATGCTGCGGAAGAAAAAATTACGGCACTTGAAGGAGGCGTTGCAACAATGTGTACTGCCTCAGGCCAATCTGCGGTTTTCTATGCGATGTTGAATATTTTAGAAGCCGGCGATCATTTTATTTCCTCTTCTTATGTGTATGGCGGTACTTACAATTTATTTGCCCATACCTTCAAAAAAATGGGCATTGAAGTGAGTTTTGTGGATCAAGACTTACCGCTTGAAGAACTCAAAAAAGTCATTCGTCCAAATACAAAAGCGGTCTTTGCTGAAACTATTGCTAACCCTGCTTTACGAGTATTAGATATTGAAAAATTTGCTGCCTTAGCTAAAGCAGCAGAGGCGCCATTATTAATTGATAACACTTTTGCTACCCCCTATTTTTGTCGGCCAATCGAATTTGGCGCAAACGTGGTCATTCACAGCACATCTAAATATTTAGATGGTCATGCTATTGCATTAGGTGGATCCATTACTGATGGTGGTAACTTTAATTGGAATAACGGCAAATATCCGCAATTAAGCACGCCAGACCAAACTTATCACGGTTTAGTTTATACAGAAACCTTTGGCCCTGCAGCTTATATTGTCAAAGCACGTGTTCAATTAATGCGTGATTTAGGTGCTACTCCTGCCCCACAAAATAGTTTCTTATTGAATGTCGGTATGGAAACCCTTGCACTTCGTATGCAACGTCATGATGAAAATGCACAGGCTGTAGCCGAGTTTTTAGAAAAACATCCGCAAGTTGCTAAAGTAAATTATCCTGGCTTACCTAGCTCACCAGATTACGCGCTCAAACAAAAATACTTACCGAACGGTTTGTGTGGTGTCATTTCCTTTGAGATTAAAGGTGGCAAAGAAACCGCGGCAAAATGGTTAAACGCGTTACAAATGACCTCACGTGAAGTACACGTAGCCGATATTCGTACTTGTGCGTTACATCCAGCGACTTCAACGCATCGCCAATTAAGTGAAGCTGAATTAGAAAAAGCGGGGATTTCTGCAGGACTGATTCGTCTCTCTTGCGGTATTGAAAATATTCAAGATATTTTAGCAGACTTAGAGCAAGCATTTGCAGCAGCAAAATAAGTCATAAATTAACGAATTTATCCTTGATATTTCTGACTTCGGCATTATTTTTATTCTTAGGTATATTGTTAACGCAATACCATACAATAACGAAATAAAATTTTTTAAATTTATATTTTTAAACGGAAAACGAAAACATTATGGCAAAGAAAGATTATTACGACGTTCTTGGTGTTGAACGTGGCGCAGATGAAAAAGCAATTAAACGTGCTTACAAAAAACTCGCCATGCAATATCACCCTGATAGAACCAAAGGTGATAAAGCCAAAGAAGAAAAATTTAAAGAAATCCAAGAAGCCTATGAAATCCTAGGTGATAAAGAAAAGCGAGCGGCTTACGATCAACACGGTCATGCAGCCTTTGAACAAGGTGGCATGGGAGGCGGTGGCTTCGGTGGCGGATTCAGCGGTGCTGATTTCGGTGATATTTTTGGAGATATGTTCGGTGATATCTTCGGCGGTGGCGGACGAGGTCGTCAGCGTGTAGTACGCGGTGAAGATTTACGTTATGACATCCAAATTACGTTAGAAGAAGCCGTAAAAGGTACAACCAAAGATATCCAAATTAATACTCTTGCTCACTGTGATAGCTGCGATGGTACTGGCGCAGAAAAAGGATCAAAAGTTGAGACATGCCCAAGCTGTCATGGTTCAGGTCGTATTCGTCGCCAACAAGGTTTCTTCGTAACTGAAGCGGTTTGTCCTACTTGTCATGGTTCTGGTAAGAAAATTGAAAAACCATGTAAAAGCTGCCATGGCGAAGGTCGTGTTCACAAGAAGAAAAATCTTTCCGTTAAAATCCCAGCAGGTGTGGATACCGGCAACCAATTACGTTTAAGCGGCGAAGGTGCAGCGGGCGAAAATGGTGCACCAGCAGGTGATTTATATGTGGTTATTCATGTTAAAGAACATCATATCTTTGAACGTGATGGCAATAACCTCTACTGCGAAGTGCCAATCAGTTTCTCAATGGCTGCGTTAGGTGGTGAAATTGAAGTTCCAACCTTAGACGGTAAAGTGAAACTCAAAATCCCTGCTGAAACCCAAACAGGCAAACTCTTCCGTATGCGTGGTAAAGGGGTGAACTCTACACGTAGCGGCTACGCAGGCGATCTCATTTGTCGCGTAGTGATTGAAACACCAGTGAACTTAAATAAAGAACAAAAAGAATTATTAGAAAAACTGGAAGAAAGTTTGAAAGGACAAAAATCGCATAATCCGAAATCTTCAAGCTTTTTAGACGGTGTGAAGAAATTCTTTGATAACCTAGGTAAGTAAGCCTAAACAAAAAGTGCGGTCAATTTTAAAACTGTTTTGAAATTGACCGCACTTTTACTTTATACGACTGAAATGGCTTTTATTTGTACATAAACATCCATGCCTTGAGCAAAATGTAATTCATTAAATGCCCATTTACTGATACTTGCCCAAACTTTATGACCTTCCACCAACACCGCAATATCAATGCGATTCTCTTGTGGAACGATTTGTACAATTTGCCCACGTAAGATATTACGAATACTCGTTTGTTCTGGCTTGCTGAGAGTGAGTGATACATCGGAACTATAAATACAGACGCGCACTTTTTCATTCGCTTGATGATGCACTTCGTTAATCCAAAGCTGTTGTTCGCCTAAAGAAAGTGCGGTCATTTTATAGGTTGGATTATGCAAATAGACAGGCAACGCCAACACACTGCTCTGCTCCGATTCGCCTTTCCAAGGGGCAAATGACGGACTGTTCCACACATTTTCTAAGGTATCATAGGCTTTCACTTTGCCGTTTTCCATCAGCACTACACGATCGGCCAAGCGTAATAATTCATCTAAACTGTGCGTTACATATAAAATCGGCACATTAATTTCTTTAGATAAACTTTCTAAATATTGCATAAGCTCACGTTTACGAGGCACATCTAAAGCAGAAAGCGGTTCATCCATCAGCAAAATATCGGGATCCGTTAATAAGGCTCGCCCAATCGCCACACGTTGTTTTTCTCCGCCTGATAAAGTAAGCGGATAGCGTTTGAGTAACGGTTCAATACCAAGTAGCTGAACAATATAGTCAAAATCTTCATGGCTGACATGCTTCATGCCATAACGCAAATTACCTTTGACATTGTAATGCGGAAATAAACGTGCATCTTGGAATACATAGCCGATTTTGCGCTGATGCACAGGGAGATTCTCACCGTTCTCTACATCCACCAAAGTGCGATCATTTAAACGAATAAATCCTTGATCAGGATGAGTTAAGCCACTCACTAAATTAATCAATGAGGTTTTCCCCGACCCCGACAAACCAAAAATCGCCGTCACGCCTTGAGTTGGCAATTGCAGATCCGCACGTAAGGTCAGGCGGCCTAATTGTTGTTGTACATTAATGTGTAGCATCGCCTTGCCCCAATTTTTTCTGCATCCGTTTGCTTAAAGCTTCGGAAAGCAATAAGGAAATCAATGAAAGGATCACCGCAAACAAACAAAGGCGCGCAGTTTGTGATTCCGCACCTGGTGTTTGAATAAATGAATACATCGCTAAAGGAATGGTTTGAGTTTCCCCTGCAATATTGGAAACGAAAGTAATGGTTGCGCCAAATTCCCCTAAAGAGCGAGCAAAACCTAATACTAAACCCGCCAACACACCTGGGAGAGAAAGAGGCAACGTGATTGTAAAAAAGACTCGCCAAGGCGAAGCACCAAGCGTTTGTGCGGCTTGCTCTAACTTAAAATCAATGCTTTCTAAGGAAAGACGAATTGCCCGCACGACCAATGGAAATGCTACCACCGCGGAAGCTAATACTGCTCCCTTCCAACTAAAGCCAAAGGATACACCAAACCATTGATATAAATACTTACCGATAAAACCGTTACGCCCCATGGCGACTAATAATAAATAGCCGATTACCACTGGCGGTAACACCAAAGGTAGATGAATAATCCCTGTAATCAGTGACTTACCGTAGAATTCCTTACGAGCCAGCAGCCAAGCGATAAAAATCGCAAAAGGCAAACTCCAAAGCATAGAACTCAATGCGACACTCATGCTTAAGTGAATCGCATCCCATTCCATCGGGCTTAATTGAAACCAAGAGAGCAAAATATTTCCTTGTGTATATATCGATATGACGAAATTTCTTTAGAGGATAATAAAAAGGACAGTTTCCTGTCCTTTCTTTATAAAGTCTGAGCTCATTATTTCACAGAGAAACCATATTCAACAAATATTTTTTTTGCTGCGCTCGATTCTAAGTAATTAAGGAAATCACGGGTATCCGCATTGTCATGATCTTTTAAAATCGCAACCGGATATTCAACTGGTTTATAGCTGTCTTTCGGGAATACGCCGACTGTTTTCACGTCTTTACTCACTTTCGCATCGGTGCTATACACAATACCGTAAGGCGCTTCAGCGCGTTCAACTAAGGCTAACGCACCACGTACGTCTTTCGCTCGCGCTAATTTATCTTTAACTTGATCCCATAAATTCAATTTCGTTAATGATTCTTCTGCATATTGTCCTGCAGGAACATGCGCAGGATCACCCACAGACAAATAACTGTCTTTTAAGCCTTTAATCCATTCACCTTTAGCAATATCCACTGAATTAGCTGCACTTTTGGCTGGTGCAATTAACACTAATTCATTACCCGCTAATACTTTTTCAGTTTCTTTTACAGTGAGATTTTTATCTGATAAATATTTCATCCATTTGTTGCTAGCTGAAATAAATAAGTCTGCAGGTGCACCTTCTTCAACTTGTTTTGCAAGGGTAGAAGAAGAAGCAAAAGAGAAAACGACGGTATTATTTGGCTTTTCAGTTTGGTATTGATCCGCAATTTGTTGTAGCGCATCAGTCATTGAAGCTGCTGCAAACACAGTCACTTTTGCTGATGCCGCAAAAGATACGCCCATGCCTGCAATTAAAAGTGCGGTTGCAAATTTAGTTAATTTCATTATTTATCTCCTATATAAATGAAACTATATATAAAAAAATATACTACGAGTGAATTATAACTTGAATTTTTAAATAAGCATACAGAAAAACTTAAAGATCAAGTAAAATAGACAGAATTGTGTATTAGGAGGAGATGATGAAACAAACTGAAATTTTACTGACGGTCAAACTTCATCAAGAATTATTTATTGATCCAAAACGTGTTCGCCTCTTAAAAGAAATTAAAGAATGTGGCTCAATCAACCAAGCGGCCAAAAATGCCAAAGTGAGCTATAAAAGTGCTTGGGATCACCTTGAAGCGATGAATAAAATCAGCCCAAAACCGCTTTTAGAACGTAATATCGGTGGGAAAAATGGGGGCGGTACATCATTAACGACTTACGCAGAACGTTTGCTACAGCTTTACGATTTGCTCGAACAAACACAAGAGCACGCGTTCCATATTCTGCAAGATGAGACGATCCCGTTAAACAGCCTGCTTTCAGCAACAGCAAAATTCTCCTTACAAAGTAGTGCGCGCAATCAATTTTTCGGTAAGGTAGCAAGCCAACATATTGTGGACTCCCGCTGCATTGTTGCAGTAAACATTCAGGATTTAGCTCATCCATTACATGTTTCAATCACAATGCGCAGTGCTGAGCGCCTCAGACTCATTACTGAAAAAGAAGTGATGGTCATGTTTAAAGCCCCTTGGGTGAAAATTAGCGCCACCCCATTAGAAGAAAAAAATAACCTTTTCCAAGCGACGATTCTTTCTATGCAGAATGAAGAAGCGATTTTACAAATAAAGGACAGCTCAATTGAATTTTGTGCGAGTATTCATAGCAAAGATGGTTGGAAAGTGGGACAAGAAGTCTGGTTACACGTGGATCCTGAACAGATCATTTTAGCGACATTGAAGTAATATCAGAAACAAAAAGTGCGGTTAAAATTAACCGCACTTTTTTATTTTCGCTTACAACGCAATCTCATCAATCGATCGCCCAAAACTTGGCAAAAAGACCTGTAAAAAATAATCCATTTCTTGACTGTGCCATTGTTCCATTAAATTTTCTAAGCGTTTTTTCGCTGTTTTAAATTCATGGTTACCATGCTCTAATTCAAATTGAGCTTTAATATAGGCACAAATCAAATCTGCTTGTTTTACTAAATGCTTTTCTTCTGGGCTAAATTGCTCACTATCTAAGTATGGCGCAAAACTATCTTGCAACTCAGTCGGAAGCAAGCTAATTAAATGTAATTCGGCTGCCGCTTCAATGTCTTTATAAGCATGAGTTATTTCAGAATTGAAATACTTAATTGGGGTCGGCAGATCACCCGTAAAAATTTCAGAGGTATCATGATACATCGCCATCACCGCAATACGCTCAGGATTCACTTCCCCACCAAAAAATTGATTTTTAATAATGGCTAAGGCTTGTGCCACAAAGGCAACTTGCAGACTATGCTCTGCCAAGTTTTCCTTTTCAATATTGCGCATCAATGACCAACGCTGAATTAAGCGAAGACGATCTAAACAGGCAAAAAAGTGACTGGTTTTAACTTCCACGATATATCCTTAGTTAGATGGTAACTCTTCAATAACTACAGGGAGATCAATCACTTTACCTAAGCGAGAAACAGTAACAATAACTTCTGTATTCGGTTTAGTATCACTAATAATTTGCATCATTTCACGAATAGATAAGTTATCTTGTTTATTTAAACGTAAAATCACATC
>CAUUXN010000074.1:0-8195 GCA_963548985.1 uncultured Haemophilus sp.
GCCAGGTAGTGAATGTGAACCCCGAGCTGAATGGCTTGGGGTTTTTGTTTATGGATTTTTATTATTAAAGATTACGATTGAAAATAGGAAAGTGCAGTAGAAATCTAGGCTATTTTCACGTAAAGAATAAATATATAAAAAAGGAGTTTATCCCAAATATCTAGGGATAGACTCCTTTAATCTTTTAAGAAAATAGCTTATTCCAGAAAGAACAAACAAACGCTCTTTCTTCTGCAAATTCCGAATCATCAACAATGACCAGATTTCCTAATAAGTTCATGTGATGAATTTTATTACGTAGTGTCACGTAGCAGGATTTGAGCTTTTCACATTCTGTTAGAGAAATAATGTGATACTCAGCCATTGAATCAAAGATGCGGACATTATCAGACCATTTTGTTAATATTGGATTAGCTGGAGCATTCGCAAGCATCAGATACTGGGCAATAAATTCAATATCAGTAATGCCGCCACGATCGGTTTTGATATTAAAAAAGCCGTCTTTTGTATGAGATAAATGTTCGTACATTTTTTCACGCATGTCTCTTACTTCAATTTTTAACTGATTAATATCTCTTTGAGCGGAAAGTACATTACAGCGAATTTTTTCAAATTCTGCTTTTAATTCGGTTTCACCAAAAATGGCACGACTGCGGACAAGTGCTTGTTTTTCCCAAGTCCATGCTTCATTGAGTTGATAGTTTTCAAATGCTTGAAGCGAACAGCCTAATAAGCCTGCGTCGCCTGAAGGCCGCAAGCGCATATCAACATCGTAAAGTATGCCTGCACTCGTATTCATACTAAAAATACTGACAATTTTTTGAGCCAATCTTAAATAGAATTGATTGCTATCAATGGATTTCTTACCACCAACAGTCACTCCTTCAACAGCTTGATATAAAAAGACTAAATCCAAATCGGATTTATACCCGAGTTCAATTCCGCCTAATTTACCGTAGCCAATGACTAAAAAGCCTTTTTCTGTTTTACCTACTAGATGTTTCGGTACACCAAAGCGTTGACTTACTTGTTGCCAAGCAAAATTGACAACGGCATCAATGATCGCTTCAGCCAGATAAGTGAGATGATCGCTCACTTTCATAACAGGCAATACGCCAAGAATATCTGCCGCTGCAACACGTAATAAAATAGACTGTTTGAATTGGCGTAAACCGTCAATAAATTGTTCTTCATCATCTTGCGGTAATCGCAGCATATATTGCTTCAATTCATCAGGATACTGTGTGAACGGCAATGGATTACGTAGCGCTTCAGTATTTAATAATTCATCGAGTAGAATAGGATAGCGAGCCACTTGTTCGGCAATCATCTGGGATTGCGCACATAGTTCAATAAGCTGCTTAATGGCTTGAGGATTTTCTAAGAGCAATTCCAAATACGTCGTTCTACTCGCAATTTTATCCACAATATTGAGGATGCGTGGTAATAAAGTGCGGTAATTTTTTTGTTCAAATATTTGAGTGAAGATATTTGGCAATAAATGAGCTAAAACTTCTCGGCCTCGAGATCCAATAACACGGCGCGCAAGCCCCTCTTTGAATTGAATAAGTTTATCTAAGATATCGGAAATTGCGTCCTCATCAATGTGATTATCTATCAGCATTTGTTCAATGTCATCAAGATCACTTTCTAAAAAATCAATCCACTGATTATTCTCATCACTACGTTCATCTTTTTCTTCACCAATTAATGCATCAAAAACTGACCGCACTTTTTGTTGGTGCGCCTGTAATGTTTGATAGAAATTATCCCAGTTTTCAATTGGATAAGATTTTATCGTAGCCTGATTCTTTTCATCTAAATAAGTATATTCTCGACAAGCGACCATTAATCTAAGGCGATTTTCTTCATCGGTTGGCAGAAGTTGCGTTTGTTGGTCGTCAATGGCTTGCAATACGTTTTCAGTGCGACGAAGGAAGATATAAGCTTCTCTTAATTCATGATATTGCTGAGGTGTAATTAAACCGAGATCCCGTATTTCGGGTAGAAGTTTAAGCAATTCATGTTGTTGGAGCTTAATCTCACGTCCACCTCGAATCAGTTGAAAAACTTGCACAATAAATTCGATTTCTCGAATCCCGCCTGCGCCTAGTTTAATATTGTCTTTTAAGCCACGACGTCGCACTTCACGCTCAATTTTACCTTTCATTTCACGTAAAGCTTGAATCACACTAAAATCAATATAGCGTCTATATACAAAAGGACGAAGTAATTGTTGTAAGGTTTTTACATTGGGATCTTGCGCATCAGCGCCTAAAATACGCCCTTTGATCATGGCATAGCGTTCCCAGTCTCGCCCTTGATCTTGGTAATATTGCTCCATTGCCGAAAAACTTAAGGCAAGTGCACCGCTGTCGCCAAAAGGACGAAGACGCATATCTGTACGATAGACAAAGCCATCTGGCGTGAATTGATCTAAAGCATTGATCAGACGTTGTCCTAAACGGGTAAAAAATTTAGCATTATCAACGGCTCGTCTTGCTCCAACGGTTTCACCTTGTGAAGGATAGGTAAAAATTAAATCAATATCAGAGGAAAAATTTAGCTCAAAACCACCTAATTTTCCCATTCCAAGAATATAGAGTTGCTGAGGGTTGCCATTTTCATCGCAAGGCGTGCCCATTTCTTCGCAAGCTTGTTTGTACAGCCAATCTCTCGCACCAATGATAAGACTCTCAGCAAGTTGAGAAAGACGAATAAAAATTTCTTCTACGGTGGCAAGATTCAAGCTTTGACAGAAACTGAGTTTCGCCATTTCTTGATTACGAAAATCTCGTAGCGTTTTGTAAAGCTGTTCTTCGTTTTGGATAGTAGAGAGTTGGTCAGCTAAACGGCTAGCGTGATGTTGACAATCTGAAAATTGAGGAGGTGTTTGCCACCATTGGGCTAAAAAGTGCGGGTGTTTTTTTAAGACTTTTTCCAAGAAATCAGACAGACTAATGGCATAGTTTATTTGTCCGATTGCTGTCGTGAGATTGCTCGCATCTCGCTCAATTTGTTGGGTTAATTCATCAAGATTCATTTCAGGGAAATGTTGGCAAAGCACTTCGCCAAGTTGAATGAGTTTTTCAGTCGAAAGCGGAAGTGAAAGTGCCATAATTTACCCCTTAAAATGTTCGTCAATCTTGCGTAATACGGTTTCTTTGGCTTGTTGCGGTTGCAGACTATCTAGCCAATTTAATGGTGTTTTCCAGCCACGTAGCCAGGTGATTTGTCGTTTGGCTAATTGTCGAGTTGCACAAATGCCTCGGAAGACCATTTCTTCATGATCATAGTCACCACGTAAATATTCCCACATTTGGCGATAGCCCACACAGCGGATAGAAGGCAAATCAGGATGGAGATCTTCTCGTTGGTAGAGTTTTTCCACTTCTTCTTGAAAACCTAATTCGATCATTTTATGGAAACGTTGTTCGATACGTTGATGTAATACCGCACGATCTTCTGGTGCAATAGCAAATTGCAAAAATTGATAAGGCAATTCTTCGCCTTTTTGTTCAGTTAATTCCGTTAATGATTTGCCCGTTAAATAGAATACTTCTAACGCACGATTAATGCGCTGTGAATCATTTGGATTGATACGTTCTGCAGAAACAGGATCAATTTTTTGTAATTCTTGATGAAGAGCTAGCCAACCAAGTTTTTGTGCTTTTTCTTCAATTTCTAAGCGTAACTTTTCATCAGCAGATGGAAGAGGAGAAAGCCCCTCAATCAATACTTTGTAATACAACATGGTGCCGCCAACCAAAAGTGGAATTTTGCCTTGCGCGGTAATATCGGCCATTTCTCTGAGCGCATCGTCACGAAAATTCATCGCGGAATAACTTTCAGCGGGATCTAAAATATCGATTAAGCGGTGAGGGGCAAGGGCAAGTTCTTCTTTAGAAGGCTTTGCCGTACCAATATCCATACCTTTATAAATTAATGCAGAATCGACGCTGATCACTTCCACTGGCAAGCTTTGACGTAATTGAATAGCAAGATCCGTTTTTCCTGAGGCCGTCGGTCCCATCAGAAAAAGTGCGGTTGGTTTGGAGTCAGTTTTTTGTGTCATATTACAAATCAGTTAAAAAAGGCTGCCAGTTAATCGGTTTCAGTAATGTATTAAATTTTTCTTGATGAGTTTTATTCAGTAAGCGTTCCGTTTCACTTAATAAGCTGACCGCATCCGCTAACACTTGAATCGGTTTCATCTCTAGCGTATGACAAAGTGCGGTCAGAAAATCAGGCATATTTTCTACATGTTCAGCAAGCAGGCTCACCACACATTTTTGTAAATTTTGTGTACGTAAAATCGCAGGTACTTTGTTTAATGTAAAGCGTAGCTGGGCTTCATTTTCAATAAATTCAAAACCACTTTGTTGGAAAAAAGCTTTTTGTTTTTGCCATTGTTCAAATTGTTTTTCATCTAAGCGGAAAATAATCGGAATGAGCAATGGCTGTTGTGAAATTTCACCTTGTTGTAAGGTTAATTCATAATTTAAGGTTTGTAATTTAGCTAATGACATCAAATAAAACTGCTGATTTTGTTGTAAAAGCAATGCTTTATTTTCAATTAATGTCAATGCACGTAAATAGCCTGCATCACTTGTCTGTGGGAGTTGCTGTTCAACGACAGGTGTTGTTAAAACTTGAGATGCTTCTGTTGGACGTACTAATTCACCATATAAGCGTTGTTCGGTCTTTGTAGGTTGTTCACGATAACCATATGACGGAACGTACTCATTACGGTTTGAAAAGTGCGGTCGGTTTTCTGATTGTTTTTCACGAGATTGATGATAATTTGAGGCGAAAATATTTTGCCCTGCCGCTGCACGATTGGGTTTTGTTTCGTAGTGAGGTTGATATGAAGCCGAAGGCTCTCTTGCCTCATTCATCGCGGGCACTAAATCCAATTCAGCTTGAGGAATGGCATTGAGCGCATTTGTTACGCCTTGACAGATAAAATCATGAATTAAACGCGCTTGATGGAAACGAACTTCGTGTTTTGTTGGATGCACGTTGACATCGACATCATGTGGGTTGAGGTCGATAAATAGCACAAATGTAGGGTATTGCTCAGTATGCAAATGTTCCGCATAAGCTTGACGAATGGCGTGGGTGATCACTTTATCGCGTACCATTCGTCCATTGATATAGCAATAACTTAAATCATTTTGAGAACGTGTAAATTCAGGCGTCGCGACCCAACCTGAAAGATGCAGATCATCATGTTTCCAATCAATGCGTAAGGCATGTTGAACAAAATCATCGCCACAAATGGCAGCAACGCGTTTTAGTTGTTGTTCTTCATTGGTTGCAGGACGATATTGTCGAATAATTTTGCCGTTATGGGTTAGCGTAAAAGCGATATTAAATTTTGCTAAAGCAATACGACGAATGACTTCATCTATATGAGCAAATTCTGTTTTATCGGTGCGTAAGAATTTACGACGAGCAGGCGTGTTAAAAAAGAGATTCGCCACTTCAACTGTCGTACCGACTGGATGAGACGCAGGCTTGATTGTGGTTTCCATGTCTCGTCCTTGTGCATAGACTTGCCATGCTTCATTTTGCTCAGCGGTACGAGAGGTAAGCGTGAGACGAGAAACTGAGCTGATACTAGCAAGGGCTTCACCGCGGAAACCTAAACTTAAAATGGCTTCGAGATCATCGAGATCGGCAATTTTACTGGTTGCGTGTCGAGCGAGTGCAAGGCTTAATTCCTCTTTAGGGATACCACTGCCATTATCTCGAATACGAATCAGGCTGGCGCCGCCGTTTTCAATATCAATATGAATTTTATTGGCACCGGCATCAAGGCTGTTTTCCACCAATTCTTTCACCACAGAAGCAGGGCGTTCAACCACTTCACCTGCGGCAATCTGATTAGCCAGCTGTGGAGAAAGAATTTTGATTGCCATAGGATTCCTTATTTTTCTTTAAGTTTGATTTTTTGCCCAGTTACGACTTTGCCGTTTTTCAATGTTGGGTTCAGTTTTAAAAGACGATTAACCGGTACATTGTATTCACGAGAGATAGCATAGATAGTTTGATCGGCTTTCACTGTATGGTAAAGCGGGATTTCTTTCTTGCCATCATCTTTCTTCTCATTTCCTTTTGAAGAGGTGTCTTTTTTATCGTTACTTTTTTTCTCAGGCTCTTTTTTATTCTCAGCTTTTTCTTGTTTTTGCTCTTTTTTAGAAACGGCTTTTTCAGCTTCAACAATTTTGCTGTTTTTTCCTTTGTTATCGGCTTTGGCTTTATCATCCGATTTAGGTTTTTCTTCTACCTTTTTGCCTTTGCCGTTATCAGGAATTTTAATGGTTTCATCCAGCCAAAGTTCTTTACGTTTTAGTTTATTTAATTCAATGATTTCGCTGACTTTTACATCGTATTTGTTCGCCAGGCTACCAATGCTTTCACCTGGTTTCACTTTATGACGTACGCCGCTGTCTTTGACATCGGAAGTGCGGTCAGATTTTTCAGTGTTTTTCTCTTCTTTTTTGATCGGTTCTTCTGCTTTTTTGCCTTTGCCATTATCAGGAATCTTAATGGTTTCATTTAACCAAAGTTCTTTCCGTTTCAGTTTATTTAAGTCAATGATTTCGCTGACTTTGACATCATATTTATTTGCTAGGCTACCAATGCTTTCACCTGGTTTCACTTTATGGCGAATACCGCTGTCTTTCACATCGGAAGTCGGGTCAGATTTGTCATTGTTTTTATCGCTTGATTTTGTAGATTTGCTGTCTTGCTCATCACTAGGCGGGACGGCAATCGATTTTAAATTGCCATTGCGATAAGCAACCAAACCTTCATAAATCATATAAGCAATACGACGACGATAAGCAATGGTATTCAGTTTTTGTTCTTCTTCCATATTGGAAAGGAAACCTGTTTCCACCAGAACAGAAGGAATATCGGGTGAACGCAATACGCCAAGGCTTGCATGTTGTGGTGTGCTGCGGCTTAAGGAGGTGACTCGAGCAAAGCGACGTAAAATACTGTTGCCAAGTTCGTAGCCTGTACGTTGGCTGTGACCAAACTGCAGGTCGAGTACAGTTTGATCTAAATATTTGTCATTGTTATTTGAAAGTACTTTACCGGCTCCGCCTAAAAGCTCAGAGCGTTTTTCATCGTCTTCTAACCATTGTCCCATTTCATCGTTGGCACGACGATTGGATAGTACCCAAACAGATGCACCACGTTGGTCTGAATTAAGAGAGGAGTCCGCATGGATAGAAACGAGGAAATTTGCTTTATATTTACGTGCAATTTCGGAGCGTTCAGGCACCGAAATGTAGTAATCACTACTGCGTGTTAAGACACCTTTGAAGTTAGGATCTTTATCTAATAAAGCCTTTAATTCTCGTGCGATAGAAAGGGTGACATTTTTTTCATAAATGCCGAGATTTTTTCCGATTGCACCGGGATCTTTACCACCGTGGCCAGGATCAATCGCAATTGTCCATTGTGGGGCGGCAAATACGGTAGTAGAAATTAGAGAAAATATTCCAAAAAGAAACGAAAATTTTGCTTTCATGTAAGTCAGTTTTATAGTTGTGTCAAAATATGCTCGCCCACCAGATTTTGAGCAATTAGCGTAATGTTGCGAGCATCGTCGTAATAATCAATATTCACCAATAAATCAGCCTCGGGAAGAATACCTTCACCTTTTTTTGCCCATTCGATTAAGCAGATGCAATTTTGGCTGAAATAATCACGGATACCCATAAATTCCAATTCTTCAGGATCGGCAAGGCGATATAAATCAAAGTGATAAATCATTTTCCCTGCAATGCTATATTCTTCCACTAACGTATAAGTAGGGCTTTTGACATTGCCTTGGTAGCCTAAACCTTGCACTATTCCACGAGTCAGGGTGGTTTTCCCTGCACCAAGATCGCCATTAAAATAAAGCACAATGGCATTATCTTTCGGTTGTTTTACAAGCACTTCTGCGAGTTTTTTACCAAAACGGAGCATTGTGCCTTCATCAGGAATGTATTGGGTGAATTCGGTCATTATTAGAGTTATTTTTTAGGTTAAAGTTTCTAGGGGATTTTATCGTATTTTGAAGGGAATATGTAGGGAAAATACAATAAAAAAATCCGCTGCTTTTCAGCAACGGATTGAGAATTTGGAGCGGGAAACGAGGCTCGAACTCGCGACCCCGACCTTGGCAAGGTCGT
>CAUUXN010000075.1:0-8018 GCA_963548985.1 uncultured Haemophilus sp.
ACAACAAGCGGAAATTGAACAAATGCAAAAATGGCTTAAAGTGCACAATAAAAAATAAAATAACACAAAAAAAGTGCGGTAAATTCACCGCACTTTTTTAATAGAATTAGTTCACTTCTTTAATTCTTAACTCTTTTGGCACTTCAAAGAACATATTTTCTTCTAAGCCTTGAAGCTCTTCGATACTATCCGCACCAAATTCTTTTAATCGAGCAATCACGGATTGCACCAACTCTTCTGGTGCTGAAGCACCTGCTGTTACGCCAATTGTTTCAACGCCTTCAAACCAATCTGCCGCCACATCATTTGGATCATCAATCAATTTTGATTTCACGCCCATACGCGATGCCAACTCAGCTAAACGGTTAGAATTTGATGAGTTTTTAGAGCCTACAACCACGACTAGCTCACATTGTTTCGCTAATTCACGCACCGCTTCTTGGCGATTGGTTGTAGCATAGCAAATATCGTTTTTATGTGGGCCTTGAATAGCTGGATATTTGTCTTTCAATGCACTGATAGTTTCCGCCGTATCATCAAGAGAAAGTGTGGTTTGCGTCATAAAGGTTAAATCATCATTTTCTTGAACCGGCAAACGAGCAATATCTTCCACGCTTTCAATTAAGAAAATACCACCTTCGGCATTATTGTACTGCCCCATTGTGCCTTCTACTTCAGGATGGCCTTTGTGTCCGATCAAAATCGCTTTCGTCCCTTTACGGCTTGCACGAGCCACTTGCATATGTACTTTGGTTACCAATGGGCAAGTTGCATCGAATACTTTTAACTGACGATCTTTCGCCTCTTGACGAACGGCTTGTGACACGCCGTGGGCGGAAAAAATCACAATAGCGCCATCGGGCACTTCACTTAATTCTTCCACAAAAATCGCCCCACGATCACGCAAACCATTCACCACAAAACGGTTATGCACCACTTCATGACGGACATAAATTGGGGCACCATGAATTTCAAGCGCTAATTCAACAATGCTAATGGCTCGATCGACACCCGCACAAAATCCACGAGGATTAGCTAAAATTATCTTCATTTTTGACCGCTCTTTTTATCACCTTTAAAGGCATCTAATGCTAATAAACCCGCACCAATACAAATCGCAATATCTGCCACATTGAATACCGGATAATGATAAATATCCCAATAAAAATCTAAGAAATCCACCACAAAACCGTTATACGCACGGTCCACCATATTGGCTAACGCACCACCAATAATCAGTGCATAAGCTGAGTTTTGCAATTTTTGTTCAGCTGAATTCTTTTTCATAAAGTAAGCCAGCATCAAAGAAATCCCAATCGCAAGCACGATAAAGAAATATTTCTGCCAGCCATCATGTTCAGCAAGGAAGCTAAACGCTGCACCATAGTTACGCACATAGGTTAAATTAAAAATGGGCAATATGTTTACGCTTTCATAGAGATCAAAGCGTTGCACTACAATATATTTAGTCAGTAAATCAAGGATAAATGCGACCGCACTTACCCAAAGGAATGAAAGTCCTGTTTTATTTTTTGTCATAGGAAATTATCTGTCTTTATAAATGGACGATGATTTTAGCAACTCGAACAACCTTTATAAAGTAAAAGGCATCAAATTATAAAAGGCGAACACATTGGTTCGCCTTGCAATGTTTATTACTTTTTCTTCACCGGTCTTTGCCAACCTTGAATATGACGTTGTGGCACACGAGTAATCACCAGCTCATCTTTCTCAATATTTTGAGTGATCGTTGAACCCGCCCCAATGGTTGCTCCATCTGCGACGGTAACTGGCGCGACTAACTGCGTATCCGATCCCACGAATACATTGTTACCAATGATTGTTTTAAATTTATTCGCACCATCATAGTTACAAGTAATGACACCGGCACCAATGTTACAGTTTTCACCGATTTCAGTATCACCGACATAAGTGAGGTGGTTTACTTTAGAACCTTTACCTACTGTAGATTTTTTAATTTCCACAAAGTTGCCTACATGGGTTTCAGCGGCTAATTCAGCACCTGGACGCAAACGAGAGAATGGACCAATCGCCGCTTTCTCACCAATTGTCGCATCTTCTAAAACAGAATAAGGTTTGATCTCAACATCATCACCAATGGTTACATTTTTCAATACACAGCCTGCACCGATTTTTACTCGATCACCTAAACGCACATTGCCTTCCACAATCACGTTCACATCAATTTCAACATCTTTACCGTGCTCTAATGTGCCGCGTAAATCAAAACGTTCAGGGTCAATCAACATTACGCCTGCAAGTAAAAGTTTTTCTGCTTGTTTACGTTGATAGAAACGCTCTAATGCTGCAAGTTGTAAACGGTTATTGGCACCTTCTACTTCCATAAATTCAGAGGCTTGAACGGCAGTAACCTGACAACCATCTTGGTTAGCTAAACCAATCACATCAGTTAAATAAAACTCGCCTTGTGCATTGTTATTTTTCACACGAGAAAGCCAGTTTTTGAAATGTGCGCCATCTGCTACTAACACGCCAGTATTCACTTCTTGGATTTTTAATTGCTCTGCGTTGGCATCTTTTTGTTCTACGATCGCCACCACATTGCCATTTTCACGAATAATACGACCGTAACCCGTTGGGTTCTCTAAATTGACAGTAAGCAATGCAATCCCATTTTCTGGTTTCGCTGCAATGAGTTTTTCCAATGTTTCTTTGGTCACTAATGGCGCATCGCCATATAAAATCACAATATTTTCATCATCTTTGAAGAATGGCGCTGCTTGTTGAACCGCATGCGCAGTACCCAATTGTTCAGCTTGGAATACCCAGTTTACGCTTTCATTTGCCAAACGTTCACGCATTAACTCGCCACCGTGACCATAAATCAAATGTACGTTTTCTGCACCTAATTGATTCGCCGTATCGATCACATGTTTTACCATTGGTTTACCTGCCACTTTATGCAAGACTTTTGGTAAATCAGAATACATACGAGTGCCTTTACCGGCCGCTAAAATCACCACGCTTAATGCTTTATTTGTCATAAATTCTTCTCTTCTTCGTAAAAAAATTGAGCGTATTCTATCGTAGAATGGAGAATATGATAAGCCATTTAATTTTCATACATTCCTGACAAGACAAGATTGTATAAAAATCTCAAATCCTGTAAACTATCCTCCCGTCTTGATAGCTAATCATCTTTTCTTTTATTTTTGACCGCACTTTTCAGCATTCTGCACAAATTTGCATAAAAGATGATTGGCTATAATCATTTTTATCCCAACATTTTTAGGTCTCTCACTATGGCTACAAATTATATTTTCGTCACAGGCGGTGTGGTTTCATCGTTAGGTAAAGGTATTGCTGCAGCATCATTGGCAGCAATTTTAGAAGCACGTGGCTTAAACGTGACTATTATGAAATTAGACCCTTACATCAACGTGGATCCGGGTACAATGAGCCCAACCCAACACGGCGAAGTGTTCGTGACACAAGACGGGGCGGAAACCGATTTAGACTTAGGTCACTACGAGCGTTTTATTCGTACCAAAATGACAAAACGCAATAACTTCACCACAGGTAAAATTTATTCTGAAGTATTACGCAAAGAGCGTCGTGGTGATTATTTAGGTGCGACAATTCAAGTTATCCCACACATCACCAATGAAATTAAAGATCGCGTGATTGCCGGCGCACAAGGCCATGATGTGGTTATCGTGGAAGTAGGCGGAACCGTAGGTGATATTGAATCGCTTCCATTCTTAGAAGCACTTCGTCAACTTGCTGTACAAGTAGGTCGTGAGAATACTCTCTTTATGCACTTAACGTTAGTGCCATACATCCCAACGGCGGGCGAAGTGAAAACCAAGCCAACGCAGCATTCTGTAAAAGAATTACTTTCGATTGGTATTCAGCCAGATGTGCTTATCTGCCGCTCAGATCGCATGATTCCACCAAACGAACGTGCAAAAATCGCCTTATTCTGTAACGTACCAGAACGTGCGGTCATCTCATTAAAAGATGTAAATTCAATCTATCAAATTCCAGCATTATTGAAATCACAAGGTTTAGATGAATTCATCTGCCAACGTTTCCATTTAGACTGTCCAGAAGCGGATCTTTCAGAATGGGAACAAGTGCTTTATCAAGAAGCAAACCCAGTGGGCGATGTGACCATAGGTATGGTAGGTAAATATACTGAATTACCAGACGCTTATAAATCAGTGAATGAAGCCTTAAAACACGCAGGTTTGAAAAACCGTTTAAGCGTGCATATCAAATACATTGATTCTCAAGATGTTGAAACCAAAGGCACTGATGTATTAAAAGGTGTCGATGGTATTTTAGTACCGGGCGGCTTTGGCTATCGTGGTGTAGAAGGCAAAATTTTGACCGCAAAATATGCGCGTGAAAACAATGTTCCTTACCTAGGCATTTGTTTGGGGATGCAAATTGCGTTAATCGAATACGCGCGTAATGTCGCTGGTCTTGAAAAAGCCAACTCATCTGAATTTGATCGTCACTGTGAGCAACCTGTTGTGGGTTTGATTACAGAATGGCAAGATGCGGAAGGCCACATTGAAACCCGTGACGACAATTCAGATCTCGGTGGTACGATGCGTTTAGGGGCACAGCAATGTCATTTAATTGAAGGCTCAAAAGCGCGTGCATTATATGGCAAAGAAACCATTGAAGAACGTCACCGTCACCGCTATGAAGTGAACAATAACCTGCTTCCACAAATTGAAAAAGCGGGCCTTAAAGTGACTGGCTTATCTGCGGATCGTAAATTAGTGGAAATTATTGAAGTACCAAACCACCCATGGTTTGTAGCATGTCAATTCCATCCAGAATTTACATCAACGCCACGTGATGGCCACCCATTATTCGAAGGCTTTGTCAAAGCAGCCAGAGAAAATCAGTTAAAAACTGAAAAGTAATTTGCTGATAATTCCATAAACAAGTGCGGTCAAAAACTCTTGTGTTTTTGACCGCACTTTGTATTAATAGGGAATAATATCATCTGCGCCTTATTCACTCATTTAATAATGGATAACTAAAAATGAAACTTGCTGTTATTTTACCCGCATATAATGCAGAAAATTTTCTCACTGAATGTTTAGATTCATTGTTGAATCAAACCTTTAGTGATTTTTGTATTCTGGCAGTTAATGATGCTTCTACTGATAACACAGGTGACATTCTCGAAAGCTATGCGACAAAAGATGCTCGCTTACGTGTTTACCATTTACCTCAAAACCAAGGTGAACCTGCTGTCATGCAATTTGCCATGGATATGCTTAACTATATGAATGTGGAATATGTTGCACGTATGGATGCCGATGATATTTGTGTGCCACATCGTTTTAAAAAACAAGTTCAATATTTAGATGAGCATCCCGAAATTGATATTTTAGGAAGTAATGCACTTCTCTTTAATGATGGGCAAACTGATAAAATGTCTAAAGTAAGTACACTTCCTCTTTTAGATAAAGATATAAAAGCACATTTTTCTTTAGCTCGTGACAATATCATTAATCCCTCTTCAATGTGGCGACATTCTAGTATCAAAGCGCTCAACATCAATTATGCACAAACCGCCACTGCGCCCGATTTTCATATGTGGGTACAATGCGCATTACACAAAAAGGCATTTGCGAATTTACCAGAGCCCTTATTGCTTTATCGACTACATCCAGGGCAAGAAAGTAAAAAACAAGAAAAAATGAGTGAAGCCGTTCAATACTCGATGGAACTCTGGATCAGTCATTTATTTCCAGAATTAACATCGAAAGAAGTGAGCTTGCTAAGCCGAACATTACACGAGAAATCCATTAAACTCAGCAAGGAAGAGTTTGAAATGGCATTTTCGGCTTACGATAAGGTTCAATCTACTTGTGAGATTTCATTATTTGGAGAAGATCGACATACGATGTTCAGCATTTTAGACCAACGCATCCAATTATTGAAAAAACTTTTATATCAACACGTTCAATAACTCTTTGATTTCCATTATCTAACTTCCCCAATCTAAATAGGATTGGGGAAATTTTATTAGTTTAATCTCAAAGTGCGGTCATTTTTAGCCAAATTTTTTGCAATAACATCACCGTACTTTACATATCTAACCTATTTCTCAAAAATAGCTTCGACGGTTAATTCCTTGTAGTGATAGCCCTTTTCTTGACTAAATTGCATTTCAAGTGAACCTAAATAGATAGCAAAACTTGGCGCATCAATTTTTAGTAAGTCTTTGCTAATTAGTTTAAGATCTGATTCCGCCAGTTTTTTCATTGAATCTAAATAATGTTGTTGAAAGACCTGTTTAATATGCTGATCCATATCGGTACAATATCTATCATGTTCTTCAACAAAACAAACTTCGGCTCGTTCTTTTGGCTCATTCTCTTTTTTTTTCAAGCTGTTATCATCCACTCGATAGAATTGATGGACTGGCACATGGATCCATTTTTTATACGAACTCACATCAATTGATGACCATTCAAACTCAGCTTCTCTAACCGGACTATTTTGCAGAGCCATAATGTCGCTATCATTGATACGGAAAGAATGCTCATAAACATCCAATGAAATCAGTTCATTCGCTTTTTCACCATATCTTTGTACAAAGGCTTTTCGTTTCTCTTCATAATTAGAGCTGTCATAAGGCCCTAAGTCCAAACGATGGACTAAATAATCAGATACATCATCTAATTCATTCCAATCTTGGCGTTCGTTTTCGGGCATATTTTCTAAACGACTTAAAAAATCCACATCATCACGAATTTTTCCTTGCCCATCAGATAAATTAAGCTTTGTGAGTAAATGCTCAAAACGTTCCGTTTGGCTTTGATAAGTGATTTCTTTTGGTTCCACCACCCAAGTCATGGCAAAAATGGCCGCGATCACAACGACAGAAATCAAACGATATTGACGAATTTTAGGGATGATTAAAATGGCATAAGCCACCGTAATCGCCGAGGCTAATGCCACTAAATAAATCCGTTGTTCAGTCCAAGCATAGGCACTAATTCGACGGTCAATTGCCAACCATAGCAGTACAATGGGCACAATGGAAAGGCATGGGAAAAACTTAAAGAAACTGTCCCAATTTGCTTTAACACTAATACTACGTAAAGCGTAAACACCTAAGCCTACAACTAAGTAAGGCAACGCAATATTCGACACCATTCCTTTTGGCAACGCCCCTGCTAAGATAATTTTGCCCACATAAGCATAAAGTAGAACAGTAAAAATCATTAAGGCTGGCGCTAAGATAAAATTTACTAAAATTTCAACGCTACGATTTAGCGTCATCCCTATATTTTCTTGGCGCTGTTGAAAGACCAAAAAGAACAAAGGAAGACAAAATGCGGTAATTGAAGAATAAAGATGCTTTTGAAACCATTCACTAAAATCAATGTTAAATAATGCACTGATTGAAGCCAAAATTGCAGCTACCAAACCAGAGACGAGCCCCCAGCCAGCAATGGATGACGTGATGTAATATAGCGTCGTAAAATTACGATAAGTAAAGGCTTGATTGTTTCTGACAAATGGAAAGCCACATAATATCAATAATACAATAAATTGAGCGCCCCAAAACTTAGGGCTATAAGCATAAAAATCAGCATTATCATTCACTTGCCAAATGGTGAAAATGGCAACAAGCGGCACAACCCACGAAAAACGATACCAGGCATAAGGACGAGACAAATAAACAAAGGCAAACAGCATGGGCTCAAATAGCCAATAAGCTAAATGATCTTTTTCTGAATTCATATCCACAAACCAAATCCCAAGAGCAAACGTAGCAATCATGAAGATTTCAATCGGATGAGTTGATATCGCTGATTTTATTCGTGTTTTGGTTTGGTGAAAAAAAGTCGAAAGAGACATAATGATTCCTTTTTCAATGCAAGAAAGTCTCAATTAAGAATAAATAATTCGTCGTAAAATAATATGAAATTTCGTGCAACTGTAACCAACTTTTGAAGGCAATTCCACTGAAATAAAAGAAATAATTGGCGAAAAAG
>CAUUXN010000076.1:0-7764 GCA_963548985.1 uncultured Haemophilus sp.
TTTAATGTCTTTATATAAAAGAAAAGCCACCTTGCGGTGACCTTTCATATTGATTATTTTAATTCTACTAAAGTTAAATTACATTGAGCTGTTGATGCTGCGGGTAATGCTTCATAGTCTTTACCTGCTTGGGGGGTGAATATAAGTTTTTTGCCCAGGCAATGATCATGTACGATGAACTGATGATTGGTTATATAATTAGCACCATCAGGTGTAATAATTTCACTTTGTAGAGTGATTTCAGCCTCTGATGGGATTATAAATTCTTTAAAAAATGTACCAGAACCTATTTCATTGAATTGACTAGGATTCATACTTGCACTAGAGCTTGGCATACCAATAGATTCATTCCCTTTAAGATAGAGTAATGAGCTGAAAGATTGTCCAAGGCTTCCTCCAACATTCACTTTTTCTGTTTTTCCATTTTGTTTTACTTCCATCATTGTGTAGCGACCATTTTGTCCATATAGGCGGATACGAGCATCAGTTTTTGGATTATAAGCTTTTCCTGCATTAGATAATTCTGTGTTTACGCAACCCGAAATTAGTAAAGCAGCAGTACAGATAAGCATTAATTTTTTCATAAATTTTTCCTTTATTAGTAATAGTAAATGCTGAATTAATGTTCTCTTGTTTTAAAGAAAGTGACGTCAGGATAACGTTCTTGTGCAAGATTCAAATTCACCATAGTTGGTGCGATGTAAGTAAGATTATCCCCACCATCTAATGCCAAGTTTTGCTCATTCTTACGTTTGAACTCTTCAAATTTTTTGTTATCCGAACATTCCACCCAACGAGCCGTTGCGACGTTGACCGTTTCGTAAATGGCTTCTACGTTATATTCTGATTTCAAACGAGAAACGACCACATCAAACTGCAACACACCCACAGCACCAACAATTAAATCATTGTTACTTAATGGACGGAATACTTGCACAGCACCTTCTTCAGAAAGTTGTACTAAGCCTTTTAACAATTGTTTTTGTTTAAGAGGATCTTTCAAACGAATACGACGGAATAGTTCAGGGGCAAAGTTTGGAATACCGGTAAATTTAAGCTCTTCGCCTTGTGTAAAGGTATCGCCAATTTGAATCGTACCGTGATTGTGCAGGCCGATAATATCGCCAGCATAGGCCTCATCGGCATGAGTACGGTCACCCGCCATAAAGGTAAGCGCATCGGAAATAACCACATCTTTACCAATACGCACGTGTTTAAGTTTCATGCCTTTCTCGTATTTACCAGAAACTACGCGTAGGAACGCCACACGGTCGCGGTGTTTGGGATCCATGTTAGCTTGGATTTTAAATACGAAACCACTGAGTTTATCTTCTTCTGCTGAAACTTTACGAGTATCTGCTTGGCGAGCTTGTGGTGCAGGCGCCCATTCGGTTAAACCATCCAAGAAATGATCGACACCGAAGTTACCTAATGCAGTACCGAAAAAGACTGGCGTCAATTCACCACTTAAGAATAAATCCAAATCAAATTCATTACTTGCACCTTTTACTAGCTCTAATTCATCACGCAGTTGTTGGGCTAAGTCATCGCCTACGGCTGCGTCTAATTCTGGACTATTTAAGCCTTTCACAATACGTACTTCTTGAATGGTCGAGCCTTGTCCACTTTGATAAAGATAGGTTTCATCTTTATATAAATGATAAACCCCTTTAAACAATTTACCGCAACCAATCGGCCAAGTAATCGGTGCACAATGGATTTTTAATACGCTTTCCACTTCATCTAATAATTCCATTGGATCACGAATATCACGGTCAAGTTTATTCATGAAAGTGATAATTGGCGTATCGCGCAAACGAGTGACTTCCATTAATTTAATGGTACGTTCCTCAACCCCTTTTGCTGAGTCGATCACCATTAAGCAGCTGTCCACAGCCGTTAAAGTGCGGTAGGTATCTTCCGAGAAGTCCTCATGTCCCGGCGTATCCAATAAATTCACTAAGCACTCATTATAAGGGAATTGCATCACGGAAGTCGTAATGGAAATACCACGTTGTTTTTCCATTTCCATCCAGTCAGATTTTGCATGTTGTGCAGAGCCTTTACCTTTTACTGAGCCTGCTTTTTGAATGGCATTGCCATATAACAATACTTTTTCGGTGATGGTGGTTTTACCCGCGTCAGGGTGGGAAATAATCGCAAATGTGCGACGTTTATTCACTTCTTCTAATGGATAACTCATTTTGTCTTGTTTCTTCTGTTTTAAATAATGCTGTATTGTCGCTGATTTTCAGATTGAGCTCAAATTAAATTGTTTTTCTTTTGTTATCTATAGCTTATTTAGGTGTGTGACTCTGTAATTTCTTTTCTTAAAAATTTTTGATAAAAAAAGCAAACGTTTGCGCTAAAAGTGCGGTACAATATCCACCGATTTTTTATTCTTATAATTAAAGGTGCAAGCAATGACACAACTTAGTCTAAAAAAAATCTATTCGGGAAAAGTACGTGATCTTTATGAGATCGATGATAAACGAATGTTAATGGTGGCTAGTGACCGTTTATCTGCATTTGATGTGATTTTAGATGATCCAATTCCACGCAAAGGTGAAATTCTGACTCAAATTTCCAATTTCTGGTTCAATAAGTTAGCTCATATTATGCCGAATCATTTTACTGGTGATTCAGTTTATGATGTGTTACCAAAAGAAGAAGCTGATTTAGTAAAAGATCGCGCAGTGGTTTGTAAACGTTTGAATCCAATTAAAATTGAGTCTATCGTACGTGGTTATTTAACGGGTAGCGGACTAAAAGATTATAAGCAAACGGGCACCATTTGTGGTTTGACATTACCAGAAGGATTAGTTGAGGCAAGTAAATTACCTGAACCAATTTTTACGCCATCAAGCAAAGAAGAAGTGGGCAATCACGATATCAATATTAGCTATGAAGAATGTGAAAAAGCAATTGGCGCAGAGTTAGCGGCACAAGTGAGAGAAAAAGCGATTGCACTTTATACTGAGGCGGCCAAATATGCGCTCACTAAAGGGATTATTATTTGTGATACTAAATTTGAATTTGGTTTAGATGAAAATGGTACGCTTACTTTAATGGATGAGGTATTAACACCGGATTCGAGTCGTTTTTGGTCAGTTGATACTTACAAAGAAGGAACAAATCCACCGTCATTTGATAAGCAATTTGTACGAGATTGGTTAGAACAAAGTGGTTGGAATAAACAACCTCCAGCACCGAAAGTACCAAAAGAAGTGATTGAAAAAACAGTGGCTAAATACCAAGAGGCGTTGGATTTATTAACAAAATAACATTAACAAACTCCCTGCTATGCTTTAGAATAGCAGGGATTTTTATGGATAAAATATTGTGAATAAAAGAGTATGAAATCCGTTGCGATTATTGGTTTAGGTTGGCTAGGTTTGCCTCTAGCACGGTACTTAAAAACGATCGGTTGGCGTGTAAAAGGCTCAAAACAATCTAATGAGGACGCTCAAAAATTGTGCCGAATCGGGATTGAAACTTATCCTTTTTCTCTTTCAGAAAAGATGAATGGTTTACCAGATAATATTCAACCTCTTTTCGATGTGAATGCTCTTATAATCACCTTGCCACCTAGCGGTTTTTCTTCTCAACAGTATTGTGAACATCTTGCTTTTTTAGCTAATCAAGCAAAGAAAAAAGGTGTACAGCACTTGATTTTTACCAGTTCAACTTCTGTTTTTCCTGATATATCGGGAAAATTCGATGAAAGTTCTCCACTTTCAGCTGAAACAGAAATTGGCAAAACATTGATAAAAGCCGAGCAGTACTTGTTTCAGTCAGAGATATCTCATTGCGATATTCTTCGACTTGCAGGATTAATTGGTAAACAACGCCATCCGGTTAAATTCTTAGCAGGAAAACGTGATTTAAAACAGGGCAATTCACCTGTTAATTTAGTGCATATTGAGGATTGCATTCAAGCTATTACTGCTTTACTCATGAATCCAAATGGATTACGAACTTACCATCTTTGCGCCCCAATTCATCCTACTCGAGCAGAATATTACACAAAAGCAGCGGTATTTTATGATTTATCTATACCACAATTTGAATGTAGTGATTCGGATCCGGAACGAATCATTACGGCAGATAAAATTTGTCGAGATTTAGGCTTCACTTATCGTTATCCAAATCCCGATGATATGTTTGAAAAGCGCAGTGATTTTTGACCGCACTTTTTAAAGACTCACTCACCATAACCACAATGAAGGAAATAAAATATGTCAAATACGATTCTGCAACATTTACCTAAAGGTCAAAAAGTGGGTATCGCTTTTTCTGGCGGGCTAGATACCAGTGCGGCATTACTTTGGATGCGCCAAAAAGGTGCAGTACCTTATGCTTATACAGCAAACTTAGGTCAACCCGATGAAGATGATTACAATGCCATTCCCAAAAAAGCGATGGAATATGGTGCGGAAAATGCGCGTTTAGTGGATTGTCGTGCGCAGTTAGCCCATGAAGGGATTGCCGCTATTCAATGTGGTGCATTTCATATTTCTACTGGTGGTGCAACCTATTTCAACACCACACCTCTTGGTCGTGCGGTAACGGGTACGATGCTTGTTGCAGCAATGAAAGAAGATGATGTGAATATCTGGGGGGATGGCTCAACTTTCAAAGGTAACGATATTGAACGTTTTTATCGTTATGGTTTATTAACCAACCCAAATTTAAAAATTTACAAACCATGGTTAGATCAACAATTCATCGATGAGTTGGGTGGTCGTTTTGAAATGTCACAATTCTTAATTGCAAATGGTTTTGACTATAAAATGTCAGTAGAAAAAGCGTATTCAACTGATTCTAATATGTTAGGGGCAACACACGAGGCGAAAGACTTAGAAGAATTAAGCACCGGCATCAAAATTGTAAAACCGATTATGGGCGTAGCATTCTGGGATGAAAATGTTGAAGTGAAACCAGAAGTAGTAACCGTTCGTTTTGAAGAAGGTGTGCCGGTTGCATTGAATGGTAAAACCTTTGATAACGTGGTGGATCTTTTCTTAGAAGCTAACCGTATTGGTGGACGCCATGGTTTAGGCATGTCAGACCAAATTGAAAACCGTATTATTGAAGCAAAATCACGTGGTATTTATGAAGCACCGGGAATGGCATTATTCCATATTGCTTATGAGCGTTTAGTCACCGGTATTCACAATGAAGATACTATCGAACAATATCGTATCAACGGTTTACGTTTAGGGCGTTTGTTATACCAAGGTCGTTGGTTTGATCCACAAGCGTTAATGTTACGCGAAACGGCACAACGCTGGGTGGCTCGTGCGGTGACTGGTGAAGTGACATTAGAACTTCGTCGTGGTAATGATTATTCAATCTTAAATACTGAATCACCAAACTTAACTTATGCGGCAGAACGTTTAAGTATGGAAAAAGTGGAAAATGCACCATTTGATCCAATCGATCGTATTGGTCAATTAACTATGCGTAACTTAGACGTAGCAGATACACGCGGAAAATTAAGTATCTACTCTCAAGTAGGTCTATTAACTGCAGGGAAAGATTCCGTTTTACCACAATTAGGTAAAAAATAATTTTCTCTTTTAAATTGGAAAAAGTGCAGTCGATTTTGACCGCACTTTTGATTGAGATAATAAAAAACCTTAGGTTTTAGCCTAAGGTTTTCGTTTTTTAGCAAGAATTACTTTTTCTCATCACATTTGTTGATATCGCTACATTTACCGTAGAGGTATAAACTGTGTGCTTTTAATTTGATACCATGTTGCTCACTGATTTCTTTTTGACGCTGTTCGATAATGTTATCAGTAAACTCAAATACCTTACCGCAATCTTCACAGATAATGTGATCGTGGTGTTCTGTTGGTGCAAGTTCAAAAACAGACTTGTTACCTTCAAAATTATGACGAATTAAAATACGTGCTTCATCAAATTGATTAAGTACGCGATATACAGTTGCAAGACCAATGTCACTACCTTGTTCTAACAAGATTTTATACACTTCTTCAGCTGAGAAATGCTCGTTTTTATGTTCTTGCATTAACGCAAGGATAGTCAGCCGGGGTTCGGTGATTTTCAACCCTGCTTTTTTGAGTAATTTGATGTTTTCTTCAGACATAATGTTCCCTTAATTAATTTGCTAAATAGAGATGGTTAAGCCAATTCTGCTAAACACATTTCATCGTAGATTTGTTTCGTCCATTTCTCTACACGTTCTGCTGTGAGTTCTGGTTGACGATCTTCATCGATACACAAACCGATAAAGTTTCCGTCGTCTAATAATGCTTTTGATGCTTCAAAGGTGTAACCATCAGTTGACCAATTGCCCACGATAATCGCACCACGTGGTTCAACGATATCACGTACTGTACCGATCGCATCACAGAAGTAATCTGCGTAGTCTTCCTGATCGCCACAGCCAAAAATACCCACTAATTTGTCAGTAAAATCAATTTCTTCTAAGGTTGGGAAAAAATCATCCCAGTCAGCTTGTGCTTCACCGTAATACCAAGTCGGAATACCGAAAAGTAAAAAATCATAACCTTCGATATCTTCTTTCGAGCTTTTTGCAATGTCACGAATATCAACGAGTTCGTTACCTAATTGCTTTTGAATCATTTTTGCAATGTTTTCTGTATTACCTGTGTCACTACCGTAAAATAAACCGACAACTGCCATTGTTCTTTCCTTTTGAAATAAAATTAGGTGAGTAGAAAAAAGATGAGGGATCAAAGCCCCACAATTTGTGCGAACTATAACATAAATGAATTCTCATTTGAATAGAATAATTCTCATTTAAAACGATTAATTCTTATTTAGAAACCTATCAATTGCACGTATCACAAAATCAGGTTTTTCTGCATGAACCCAGTGCCCACAACCATTGATAGTGAACGAGGTTGCATTCGGGAATTGTTTTAGAATAATTTCTGTATATTCAGGTTTAATATAAGATGAAAGCCCACCTTTAATAAAGAGAGTAGGCGTATTAGCGTAAACTTCCTGCCAATCCATCAGTTCCGCATAATGCTCAAAAAGTGCGGTCAAATTGAAACGAAAATATTCGCTTGAAGTCGGCTCAAAAGATTTCAACATAAACTGCACCACGCTAGGCTCGGCAATGTCATTTTCTAAAATAGGCTTAGCTTGTTGACGAGTTTGTGGCTGCGCTTTTTTCACGGCAAACAAACCACGAAACACATCATCATGTCCCGCACTGCTATTAGCCACAGGTGCAATATCAATGACAACTAATTTTTCCACACGCTGCGGCTGAAGTGCGGTCATTTTCATTGCTGTTTTTCCGCCCATTGAATGACCAATTAAGATCACTTTATCTAATTGAAGGTGATCGATAAGTTGCCATACATCATCAGCCATGACATCGTAATTCATTGTTTCTGAATGAAAACTATGTCCATGATTGCGTAAATCTACGCGTAAAATATTATAGTTATCGCTAAATGCACGCGCGATGACACCAAGATTATTCATATCTCCAAACAAGCCATGAATGAAAACTAAGGTAGGTGAATTAATTGATTGTTTTACTTGGTGAAATTGATGGTTTAATAATTGGGAAGATGACATATATTTTGCGTGAGAATTTGGTTAGAAATCGTTATAATGGACGAAAATTTTAGCAAACGGAGAGAAAAAAATGAAGATAATTGAAGTCGATGAAGAATTATATCAATACATTGCGGCACAAACTCAATCTATTGGAGAAAGTGCGTCTGATATTCTTCGCCGTTTGTTGAATTTACC
>CAUUXN010000077.1:0-7659 GCA_963548985.1 uncultured Haemophilus sp.
GGTCTTTTCATCGCTTTTAAAATTTTTGGACTCGCGTGTTGCAATGGAATATCCAAATAAGGCAACAATAGACCTTCCGCCATTAATGGAATTAAATCATCCACGTGCGGATAAGGATAAACGTAGTGTAAACGTACCCAAATGCCTAATTTACCAAGCTGTTTACACAAGGTCATTAAGTCATTTTTAATTGGCATACCATTCCAGAAAGCGGTTTTCACACCACCTTCTTTGCGTTGTGTATCCATCGCATAAGCTGAAGTATCTTGTGAAACAACCAACAATTCCTTCACACCCGCATCAGCAAGACGTTTTGCTTCATCCAATACTTGCGTGATAGAACGGCTTTCTAAATCCCCACGTAATGAAGGGATTATACAGAATGTACAACGATGATCACAGCCTTCTGAGATTTTCAAATAAGCGTAGTGTTTTGGTGTTAATTTCACCCCTTGTTTTGGTACAAGGCTGGTGTATGGATTATGCTCTGGTTTAGGAACGTACTTGTGTACTTGTGCCATTACTGTTTCATAACTGTGCGGACCGCTCACTTCCAATACTTTCGGGTGAACTTGGCGAATTTGATCTTCTTTCGCCCCTAAACAGCCGGTCACAATCACACGTCCGTTTTCTTCCAACGCCTCTCCAATGGCTTCTAGGGATTCCTGCACGGCACTATCAATAAAGCCACAAGTATTCACAATGACCAAGTCCACATTTTCATAACTTGGCACAATGTTATACCCGTCAGTACGTAATTCAGTCAGAATACGTTCGGAATCCACTAAATTTTTAGGACACCCTAAACTTACAAAGCCAATATTCGGCGTTGATTTTTGCATAAATTTATTCTCAGCTATCATCATCTTTCAAAACTTTAGATTTTACTCAATTTCAAGCAGAAAGGCGATAAATTAAAGGTAAATTGATTGTAAATTTGCCCATTAAAGTCCTTTTTTCAGGTAGAATAACGCCCGTTTTTTTATTTACTTATATTCATTATTAACATGGAAAATTCTTCTCTTTTTTCGACCGCTCTTGAACAGACGGCTTATTTACTTATCCTAGGGAAAATGCTACTCGCACTTGTACTTGGCGGGATTATTGGCTTAGAGCGTGAACTTAAACACAAACCGGTTGGGGTCAAAACCTGTGCCATTATTGCGGTGACGACTTGTGTGCTTACTATTGTCTCTATTCAAGCCGCAGAGCATTATGCGCAAGTTTCAGATAATATTCGAACTGACCCTATGCGACTTGCCGCACAAGTAATCAGTGGCATCGGTTTCTTAGGTGCAGGGGTAATTTTACATAAGAAAAATGATGCCATTTCAGGCTTAACCACAGCTGCCATTATTTGGGCAGCGGCGGCTATTGGTGTAGCAACAGGTGCAGGCTTTATTTTTGATGCGATTATTGCCACTTTAATGATTTTAATCGCCATACGTATCAGCCCGATTGTGCAACGTTATGTTCGTCGTAAAACCTATAAAAAGCGTACTCGTTTAGCCATTCAACTAAGCTCAGCTAACGGCATCAGTAAAGTGACGGATTTATTATTGAAACATGATTACCGCATTGAAAATATCTCAGTAAAAGACCAAGCTAGCGGCGAAGTTCGCTTGCAAGTACGATGCTACAACATTGATAATGAAATGCTAAAAGATGTCTATACACTGTTAAAAACAGAAGATGAAGTTTTGAGTGTGGATGTAGAAAATTAAAATCAGTTCAAAATAACACATTACTTTTATCGTAATAACCTATACTTGCTAGACAAAAAGTTAAATACTTAAACTGGATAACGTCATGAATTTACAAGACAATTTCGAGCAGCATACGCCGATGATGCAGCAATATCTCAAGTTAAAAGCAGAAAATCCTGACATTTTGTTATTTTATCGAATGGGGGATTTTTATGAGCTTTTTTATGATGATGCAAAAAAAGCGGCGGCGTTGTTAGATATTTCTTTAACTAAACGTGGGCAATCAGCAGGTAATCCAATTCCCATGGCGGGCGTGCCTTATCATGCGGTAGAAGGTTATTTAGCAAAATTAGTACAATTAGGTGAACCTGTAGCCATTTGTGAGCAAGTAGGTGATCCCGCCACATCAAAAGGACCGGTTGAACGCAAAATTGTACGAATTGTGACTCCAGGTACAGTGAGTGATGAAGCACTTTTACCAGAACGCCAAGATAACTTAATTGTGGCGGTTTATCAGGAAAAAGATAAATTCGGTCTAGCCACATTAGACATGACGTCTGGACGCTTCCAGCTTTGTGAACCTCATTCAAAAGAAGCCTTACAAGCTGAATTACAGCGTATTAATCCGGTAGAATTACTTTATTGTGAAGATTTTGCTGAAATGGCTATTATCGAACCTTATAAAGGTCTACGTCGTCGTCCAATTTGGGAATTTGAACTTAGTACCGCAATCTCAGAACTTAATCGTCAATTTGGTACGAAAGATTTGCGTGCATTTGGCGTAGAAAAATCACCTCTTGGCTTGGCAGCAGCAGGTTGTTTATTACAATATGCAAAAGAAACACAACGTGCTTCACTTCCACATATTCAAAGCATCAGTGTTATTCAAAATAACGATAATATTCAATTAGATGCTGCAACACGCCGAAATTTAGAACTCACTCAAAACCTTGCAGGTGGCACAGAAAATACACTGGCTTCGGTATTAGATAAATGCGTTACTCCAATGGGTAGCCGTTTGTTAAAACGTTGGATTCATCAGCCAATCCGTCAAACAGACATTCTATTAAAACGCCAAAAAACCATTGGTGAAATTGTTGAGCAAGATTTATATCACGAATTGCAGCCTTATTTGCAACAAGTGGGCGATATGGAACGGATTCTTGCTCGTGTAGCACTGCGTTCCGCACGTCCTCGAGATCTCACGCGTTTACGTACTGCATTAGAACAAATTGAACCGATAAAATCGCTGATTCATACAAAAACATCGTCAAATTTGACCGCACTTTCCGCGCAAATTGATGATTTTTCCGCGCAAATCGAGCTACTTCAAAAAGCAATTATTGAAACCCCTCCATTATTAATTCGCGATGGTGGCGTTATTGCTGAAGGCTATAATGCAGAATTAGATGAATGGCGAACCCTTTCCTCTGGCGCAACGCAATATTTAGAAAATTTAGAACAACGCGAACGAGAAAGCACGGGTATTGATACCTTAAAAATTGGCTTTAATGCGGTACATGGTTATTACATTCAAATTAGCCAAGGGCAAGCTCATAAAGCACCGATTCATTATGTTCGCCGTCAAACTTTAAAAAATGCCGAGCGCTATATTATTCCTGAATTAAAAGAATATGAAGATAAGGTTTTAAAATCAAAAGGGGCGGCGCTTGCTTTAGAAAAGCAACTTTATGATGAATTATTTGATTTATTATTGCCACATTTAGGTCAATTACAATTAGCCAGCTTGGCATTGTCTGAATTAGATGTATTAGTTAACCTCGCAGAGCGAGCAGAAACCTTAAATTATGTTGCACCACAATTTAGCGATGAAATTGGCGTAAAAATTGAAAATGGTCGTCATCCTGTAGTGGAACAAGTTTTAAAAGATCCCTTTATTGCTAACCCTGTGAATCTTAATCAGCAGCGTCATTTACTGATTATTACTGGCCCAAATATGGGTGGTAAAAGTACCTATATGCGTCAAACAGCTTTAATTACGTTAATGGCTTATATAGGCAGTTTTGTGCCGGCTGATAGTGCGGTTATCGGGCAAATTGATCGTATTTTTACTCGAATTGGTGCCTCTGATGATTTAGCCTCGGGTCGTTCTACATTTATGGTGGAAATGACCGAAATGGCGAATATTCTTCATCAAGCCACTTCACAAAGTTTGGTTCTGATTGATGAAATTGGACGAGGAACTTCTACTTATGATGGGCTTTCTTTAGCTTGGGCTTGTGCTGAATGGTTGGCGAAGAAAACTCGTTCACTTACATTATTTGCTACCCATTATTTTGAACTCACCGCACTGCCAGAACAAATTGAAGGCATTGCCAATATTCATTTAGATGCATTAGAACACAATAATACCATCGCCTTTATGCACGCAGTTCAAGACGGTGCAGCAAGTAAAAGTTATGGTCTTGCTGTTGCAGCGCTGGCTGGTGTGCCTCAATCTGTCATTAAATTGGCGAAGCAAAAATTACATCAGTTAGAAAAATTGTCGGCTCAAAATGGTGATCAACAAATTCAACATTTAAGAGCATTAAATCAAAATCAAGGTGAATTGGCTTTTGAAGCGGAGCCTGATGCTTTACGCGAAGCCATTGAGCAGCTTGATCCAGATGAGTTAAGTCCAAAACAAGCCCTAGCTTATCTGTATCAATTGAAGAAAATGCTGTAAGAAATAAAAAAGAGCGGTCAAAAAATTCATTGTTTTTATGACCGCTCTTTTATTTTCACTAATTTCTTAAAATCTCATAGATTTCAGAATCTTTTCTATCGAGATAATGAATGGATTGGATTTTACGAATGGTGCGTGATTTACCACGGATTAATAAGGTTTCAGTGGTGGCTAAGTTGCCACGACGAGAAATCCCTTTGAGTAATTCACCGTGCGTAATTCCCGTTGCAGCAAAAACAAGATTATCATCACGTACTAAATCTTCTAATTTTAAGATTTCATTGACCTTCACACCTAAGGCTTCACAACGTTGAACTTCTTCAGCGGCAATTTTACGGTTTTCTTCTGTATCGCCTTTCACTTCATTACGTGGAATCAGGCGAGCTTGCATATCCCCACCTAATGCACGAATTGCAGCGGCAGCTGCCACACCTTCAGGTGCACCACCAATGCCATAAACCATATCCACTTCAGCATCCGGTAAGCAACATAAAACCGAAGCGGCAACATCACCATCTGGAATGGCCATCACGCGAATACCTAGATTATGCATTTGTTTAATCACTTCATCATGGCGCGGTTTAGCGAGTACCATCACTGTTAAATCTGATAAAGATTTACCTAAACGAGAAGCTACACGGCGAAGGTTTTGTTCAATCGGTAAACTTAAATCGATCATACCTTTCACTTCAGGGCCGACAACCAATTTTTCCATATACATATCAGGTGCTTTTAAAAAAGTACGTTTACCTCCAGCAGCCAATACTGAAATGGCATTTGATTGGCCCATTGCAGTCATTCTTGTGCCATCAATCGGATCAACCGCAATAGAAACGAGTTCACCATTACCTGACCCTACTTTTTCGCCAATATAAAGCATTGGTGCTTCGTCAATTTCCCCTTCACCAATTACAATTTCACCGTCCATATGGATCAAATTCAGCATATAACGCATGGCTTTGACGGCCGCCTCATCCGCCGCATTTTTATTACCACGTCCAAGCCAAGTATAAGCCGCTAATGCAGCTGCTTCGGTTACTCTTGAAAATTCAATAGCTAATGCACGATTCATTTTTCTCTCCCAATGCAAAAAGTCTCGCTATTTTATCACTAAGCAAACGTTTGCATAATAAATTTTGACAAGAGGCTTTTAAAAATAGGATTAAGTGGGTAGAATAAAGCCGTTTCGGACTTATTTTAAAAAAGGAAATCACTATGTCTTTAGAAATTTTAGATCAGCTTGAAGAAAAAATTAGACAAGCAGTAGAAACCATTCAATTACTTCAACTTGAAGTGGAAGAATTAAAAGAACAAAAAAATCAATCTCAACAAGCGGTAGAAGCGTTGCAACATGAAAACGAGCAACTTAGAAATGAACACCGCAACTGGCAAGAACACATTCGTTCATTGTTGGGTAAATTCGACAACGTATAATGACTATAAAGGCTTAGAAAATCTAAGCCTTTTTTCTTATTAGGAAACAATATGAATATTTGCGTGATTTCAGGCAGCACATTAGGCAGCGCTGAATATGTGGCGGAGCATTTAGAAGATGTGTTAAAAACACAAGATTTTTCTACCGCACTTTTCCACGGACCAGAACTTGATGATGTGATTGATGAAAATATTTGGTTGATTGTCACTTCAACACATGGCGCAGGTGAATTACCTGATAATTTGAAACCACTCTTTGAACAAATTGCGGCATCAGATAAAGATTTCTCTTCTCTCCGCTTTGCCGTTGTAGGCTTAGGTAATTCAGATTACGATACATTCTGTTATGCCGTGAATAAAGTCGAAACACAATTGAGTGAAAAAAGTGCGGTCAAAATTTGCGAGAGTTTAAAAATTGATGTCTTGCATGTAGATGATCAAGAACAATTTGCAGAAGATTGGTTACCACAATTTATTCATGCACTTTAATCATAATAAAGCGATAATTTGAGTTATCGCTTTTTTTTATCCATTATCAAAAAAATCACCTGTGGATAACTTTAATAAAATCTGTCAAAAACTTGTTCTTTTCCACTGAGTAAATATGATGATTGTTTTAACTGTGGATAAAATTAAAGGTTATCCACAAGAAAAAGCCTCCAAACTGATGACATTTCAACACAGTCTAAAATGATCTAACTTCTTCATTTAAAAAAGGAAAAGGATCTTATTCACAAGGTAAAAGGATCGTAATAGTAACAATAATAAGATCTTTATATATAAATAGATCTTATCTTTATTACCTCTCGATCTTCTCTTATCAGAGATTCAATTCTTGCTTTCAAGCACACGTAATTTTCAGTAGAATAGCGCCTATTTTTAGATCGAAGATCAAATAGAAGACGAAGAGAGAGATATGTTTTACACCGAAAATTATGATGTGATCGTCATTGGAGGCGGTCATGCTGGTACAGAAGCGGCATTAGCACCAGCACGTATGGGATTAAAAACCCTGTTATTGACACATAATGTCGATACCCTAGGACAAATGTCATGTAACCCAGCTATTGGCGGAATTGGTAAAGGCCATTTAGTGAGAGAAATTGATGCGATGGGTGGTCTTATGGCTCACGCAGCGGATAAAGCCGGTATTCAATTTCGTACTTTAAACAGCAGTAAAGGGCCTGCTGTACGTGCAACTCGTGCTCAAGCTGACCGTGTTTTATATCGTCAGGCGGTACGCATCGCACTTGAAAACCAACCAAATTTAGATATTTTCCAACAAGAAGTAACCGATATTTTAATTGAGCAAGACCGCGTTTGTGGTGTGGAAACTAAAATGGGGCTTAAATTCCGTGCTAAATCGGTTATTTTAACTGCCGGTACCTTCTTAGCGGGTAAGATCCACATTGGTTTAGATAACTATGAAGGCGGCCGTGCAGGTGATCCGGCATCTGTTACACTTTCTCATCGTTTACGTGATCTGAATTTACGCGTTGATCGTTTAAAAACCGGTACACCACCGCGTATTGATGCTCGTACAATCAATTTTGATATTTTAGCTAAACAGCATGGTGATGAGGTATTGCCTGTATTCTCTTTTATGGGATCAGTATCTGATCACCCTCAACAAATTCCTTGTTATATCACCCACACTAATGAACAAACTCATGAAGTGATTCGTAATAACTTGGATCGCAGTCCAATGTATACTGGTGTGATTGAAGGGATTGGCCCACGTTATTGCCCATCCATTGAAGATAAAGTAATGCGTTTTGCGGATCGTAATTCACATCAAATTTATTTGGAACCAGAAGGCTTAACCAGTAATGA
>CAUUXN010000078.1:0-7458 GCA_963548985.1 uncultured Haemophilus sp.
TTTCGTTATCCACCACAGGTTGAAATTCTTTTGCTGACCAACTTAAATCTCGGCAATTATGAACACACTGTAAACGCTCTAATGTGCCATGCACTTCATAAATGCGCCCTTCTTCAAATCCTGCTTTCTGAAAATGCCCATCCACATTGCTTGTAAAAACAAAATAACCATGCGGTTTGCTTTCTGCCCAACGTTTTAAAATTTGATAGCCCTCATGCGGGATTGTTGCACGATATTGCGACAAGCGATGCCCGTAAAACCAATAAGCTAACTCTTGATGAGTTTCATAAGCCAATGGCGTCGCAATATCTTGGAAATTGATATTGCGGCCTTTAAACATTGGGTAGGCATTCCAAAACCCGCCAACACTTCTAAAATCCGGCAAACCTGAATCCACACTCATTCCCGCCCCAGCAGTAATTAAAATGCCGTCTGCCTTGCGGATAAGTTCTACTGCATAATTTAAGTCATTTTTCATAATACTTTTCTCTGTCCATTTTTCATTGGTGAAATAATTCCAGCTTCTTCTAATTGTTCTACAATTCTCGCAGCTCGATTAAAGCCTAAACTAAATTTGCGTTGAATCCGTGAACCAGATGTAAATTTTTCTTGTTGCACGAATTTTTTTACATCCTCAAAAAGTGGATCTCGTTTAAAAGTTACTTTCATTGCCATAAGTTTTCTCCTATGTTGTTTCTATAAAAAGGGCTTAAGCATCTTGTAAAAAGTAAAAAATCTCTCTTTTATGGAAAAATTATATGGAAGGAAGCGACAGTTCGTGTCGTTAGTGAATATTACAAGCGGTTATTTTTAGAAGATTGTTTGCAAATAAGATTATCTGTATTGCAATATGCACATTTATCTGTTTATATATACATGTAACTTATTAAGGAAAAGAATATGAATAACCAAAATCCGATTGAAATTTACCAAGCTCAAGATGGCACAACGCAAGTGGAAGTAAGATTTGAAAATGACACCGTTTGGCTTTCTCAGGTGCAGATGGCAAATATTTTTGATACTAGCTCAGATAACATAAGCCTACACTTAAAAAATATTTTTAATGAAGCAGAACTTGATGAAAATTTAACTACCGAGGATTTCTCGGTAGTTCGACAAGAAGGGAAAAGACAAGTTACTCGTAAGGTTAAACATTATAATTTGGATGCTATTATTTCAGTAGGCTATCGAGTGAAGTCTAAATCTGCAACAAATTTTAGAATCTGGGCAACGGCACGTTTAAAAGAATATCTGACCCAAGGCTATACCATTAACCAAAAACGTTTGCAGCAAAATGCTCACGAATTAGAGCAAGCACTTGCACTTATTCAAAAAACGGCAAATTCATCGGAATTAACGCTAGAAAGCGGTCGTGGATTAGTTGATATTGTCAGCCGTTATACGCATACGTTTTTATGGCTACAACAATATGATGAAGGTTTACTTAACGAACCACAAACACAGCAAGGCGGTACATTACCGACTTATGCTGAGGCCTGTTCTGCACTAGCAGAGTTAAAATTACAGCTGATGGCAAAAGGTGAAGCAAGTGATCTGTTTGGACGTGAACGAGATAATGGCTTATCTGCGATTCTAGGTAATTTAGATCAAAGTGTATTTGGTGAACCTGCTTATCCAAGCATTGAAGCAAAAGCGGCACATTTACTTTATTTTGTCGTCAAGAATCATCCTTTTTCAGATGGTAATAAACGTAGTGGCGCATTTTTATTTGTGGATTTCTTACATAGAAATGGGCGTTTGTTTGATCATAATGGACACCCAGTTATCAATGATACGGGGCTTGCAGCACTCACTTTATTAGTGGCAGAATCTGATCCGAAACAAAAAGAAACGCTTATTAGGCTCATTATGCATATGCTTAAACATAAGCAAGATAAGTAATGATAAATAGCGACCGAAGTCGCTATCTATTTAAAAAGTGCGGTTGTTTTTCTATGATTTTTTAATTTTCTCCAATAACTCGGCTACCACCTTCGGTACGCCCTCACCCGCTTTTTCTTTGATTGCAATCACTTTCTTACGGACAAATCCTGTATTTGGATTGGGATCGATCAAATAGATAAGTGAACCATATGGAGCGAGATTTACCAATCCATTAGCAGGATAAACCTGTAATGAAGTGCCAATAACAATCACAATATCTGCCTTTTTCACTAACTTTTCTGCTTTAGGAAACATGGGTACATTTTCCCCAAAAAAGACTATATGTGGACGCATTGGATGACCGTGATTATCCTTATCCTCTAATAGTTGATCACCCAAACATGGAACAATGTAATCGGTATTAAAACTGCTGCGAGCTTTATTCAATTCACCATGTAAATGGAGTACGTTAGTACTTCCCGCTCGCTCATGTAAATCATCCACGTTTTGAGTGATTATATGAACTTCATAAAACGCTTCCAATTCAACCAAAGCCAAGTGTGCTGCATTAGGCTCTGCAGCTTGAGCATTACGACGTCGTTCATTATAAAACGCCAATACTTTTGCACGGTTTTTCTTTAAGGCTTCAGGCGTGCAAACTTCTTCTACTTTATGCCCTGCCCATAAGCCATCTTCTGCTCTAAAAGTAGGAATACCACTTTCGGCACTAATTCCAGCGCCCGTTAATACCACGCAAATTGGTTTATTTTTTGCTGTCATTTTTCAGGCTCCTTTTTGTTCTAAAATTTCATCAATCTGTCTATCTCTAGCCATCATGCCAAATATATTCCCCGCTTTATAAAGCGGTTGATAAGCATAGCTTTCAATATGCAAGAATGGCTTATCTGAAAGGCGTTGGAAATATTGTTTTAGCTGTAATTTTGAACGTAATAACACGTCATATTCGGCTTGAATATGGGTACTCATTGCTTCAATACGTATTTTAAATTCATCACTGAGATAAGGGCTGATAAGTAAATAGACAGTTTTGTGTTCGGTTGCTGTTTCATCTGCATAAACACATGCCAAATTAAACACTTGCCATTTATAGCGATCGGCAAAAGCACCAATGATTCGACTTTGCTCTTCATTTTCAACTTGCACGATGGCGGCTGGCTTTTTCAAGCAATCTTGCAAAATATCACTTGGCGTAAAAGGGCCACAGTCCAAATAAGATAGTACACAGTTCCAGTTAGCAAATTGTTCAGTACCAAAATGTAAGTGTTTACCTTCGAATTTATCCGCGCCATTTTTAGTGCGATCATCAATTAAATAATCGCCTTGGTTCAGGTTTTTATGGTGAGATAAAATTAACCGCTTGTATAATGCCGAGCCTTTTTCTTCGCCGAAATAACGTTGAATCCATTTTACTTTATCACTCCAAGCTGATGGATTATGCCAAGGAGCGGTAGAAAGCACGTAAATATGATATTTCTTCATCAATTTATGAACGGCAGAAATAGCGTTTGGCATAGGTTCCATTAAGCTAAAAATGCCCTCAACTTCATCATATCGACCTTCATACTCTTGCTTGGTTTTCTCATCTAATTTTGCAATCCCAGACGGGAAATCAACCATCACATTATCCATATCAATATAAACAATTTTCTTCATTTTAATGCCCTCTCTGTTGATGGCTTAATGATAAAAGATGAAGCGACAATTCATGTCGTTAGGTATTTTCGTCTAAATAAGTGCGGTCAATTTCTTGGTAATCTTCACCAAAATGGGCAATCCACCACTCCAGCATGGCGCTCTCAATCACGGTCGCTGAAATTTCATATTCACTGCCACAATCTTTTACCGTTTGATCAGTTGATAATGGTGTTTCTGCTAAAAAGCCACCTGTTTTTTTATCAATACGGAAAGTTAAACGAATCTTTCTACCAGAACTAAAGCCAAATTTTTGGCTTTCAACATAGGCTTTTAGATTAAATTTCGGGCGTTCAAATTGCATTGTGCTGACATTCACTTCAAGTAAACGATGCAAGGCTAAATGTAAAATATCGCCATGTTCATATTCTGCCACCAAATAACTGCTAGGGCCTTGCTGAACAAGAGCGAGAGGCTTAACGTTAGCCTTATGTTCTTTGCCGTGAATGCTACGATAATGCACTTGTAAAAATCGGTTTTGATAAAGTGCGGTACTAATTTTCTTAAAAATTTCAGGATCAATTTTTGCTGGCAACAATGGCTGACTAGTTGGTGCAATAGCTACTTTATTGAGCCATTCTGAAGCACCTTTTTTATGCGGTTCATAAGCAAGATTGTAATCCGCTTGTTTAAAGAACCCCTCCATCGATTGCATAATATTGGCAGGTAAAATGCCAGCTAAATATTGCTTTGCCAACATCAACACTAACGATTGTTGTTCATTTAAAATTGGCATATCCAAGCCTTTCGCATCAGGCTTCCAGCGATAACTATAGGGCTTATCATTGGTATTGCAGTCAATTTCAAACTGCTCACATAACGTATTTAGTGCACGCTGAATACTGCGCAAATCCCGCTCAATACCTAATGCGAACAATTTCTCTCGCAGTTCTAATGAGCTAATGGAATAGTTTTTCGGAATTAACCGTAATAGTTCGAGATGGAATTTTAGGGAAGATGATTCAGACATAATTGCCTCATAAATAAAAATATTTTCTTTAATCATATAAAAAATCGGGCAATTTTTAAACTGCCCGATTTGTTGCTATTTTTGACCGCACTTTATGCTTTTGCGGTATCAATACGTTCGAATGACAATACTTTATTTTCTAACTGACGGAGTAATAAAGTGGCAATACCAGTAATGATAAGATAAATACCGCCTGCAATGCCGTAGATAGTTAATGCATCATATTCTGTGCCGTAAAGTTGGCGTGCGTATCCCATGATATCCATAATCGTAATGGTAGAGGCCAATGCTGTACCTTTAAATACCAAGATAATTTCATTGGTATAAGAAGGAAGCGCACGTTTTAATGCATAAGGAATTAGGATTTTTAACGTCTGCAGACGACTTAACCCTAGTGCCGCACAGCTTTCCCATTGGCCTTTAGAGATCGCTTTTACTGCTCCGTGGAATAATTGGGTTGAATAAGCCGCACTATTCAATGCTAAAGCTAACGCTGCACAGAACCATGCGTTGGAAAATAATCCCCATAATGGGCTATCTACCAACCATTTGAATTGGCCAGGGCCTGCATAAATTAAGAAAAACTGCACTAAAAGTGGGGTGCCTGTAAATAAAACAAGGAACAAATTGACCGCACTTTTCACCAATTTATTGCCAATAGAAAGCAAGAAAGTTAGACCTAACGCTAAGAAAAAGGCAATAAACAAAGAGACAACTGTAAGCAACAGGCTAGTCGGAATCCCTTGAGCAATCACTGCTAAATACTCTTGAAACATTATTCGACTCCCCGTTCAAATCGAGTGAAACGTAATTCTAATTTGCGAATACCCGCTTGGCTGATCAAAGTAATCACTAAATAAATCAAGGCAGCAATTCCATACCAAGTAAAAGGCTCATGAGTATTTGTATTGATGTATCCTGCTTGACGCATTAAATCATCTACCCCGATTAATGACACCAACGCCGTATCTTTTAATAACACGAGCCATTGGTTGCTTAAACCCGGTAAAGCATGTCGCCATACTTGTGGCATGATTAAATTGATGAAGGTATAAGGACGGCTTAATCCTAACGCTGCACCTGATTCCCACTGCCCTTTTGGAATGGCTTGGATCGCACCACGTAAGGTTTGTGAAGCATAAGAGGCAAAAATCAAAGACAATGCAAATACACCACAACCAAAAGCGCTAAATTCGATATACTCGCCAGTCAGCATTTCTACGACTTGGGTTGAACCAAAATAAATCAGTAGTACGACTAAGATTTCTGGCAAACCACGTAATAAAGCAATGATAATCGCCGTTGGTTTTGCAATAAATGCAAATTTATTGGCTTCTAAGGCGGTAAAAACAATGCTAAGTAATAAACCGACAATCAGAGAGCAAATAGCAAGCCCTAAGGTCATTAGGGCTGCGTGTCCAATTAATGTAAGATAATCATAAAACATAGATTATTTAGTCATCCATTTATCATAGATTTTTTGGTATTCACCGTTTGCTTTCACCGCTTCTAAACCTTTATTCAAGCTTTCTAGCAATTCTTTGCTTGATTTATTCACCGCGATACCTAAACCGTTACCGAAATATTTTTTGTCGGTCACTTTGTCACCTACAAATTGAATTTCAGCTTCTTTTGAAATCATATCAGCTAACACTGCGGTATCGCCGAAGATAATATCAATACGGCCATTTTTTAAGTCTAAGATTGCATCTTGAAGGCTGGCATAAGCTTTCGCATTATATTGTTTGCTTTCTGCCGCAGTATATTGTTGGAATGTTGTTCCGTTTTGAACACCAATAGTTTTTGCTGAAGCTAAATCTGCTTTACCTTTTAACGCAACATAGCTTGCTGAACTATCATAGTAAGCATTAGAGAACGACACTTGTTTTGCACGCGCTTCCGTAATATCAATAGCAGAAATTGAAGCATCAAAACGTTTAGATTTTAAGCCTGGAATTAACGCATCAAATGCTTGGCTTTTAAAGTGACAAGTTGCTTGAATTTCCTTACAAATTGCATTCGCCACATCCACATCAAAACCGATGATTTCACCTTTTTCATTCGTTGTTTCAAATGGCGGGTAGCTAGGCTCCATCGCGAAAGTGATTTCTTGTGCATTCGCAGCAAAAGCTGAGCCCATTAACATTGCGGTTAAAAGTAATTTTTTCATGTTGTGTTTCCTTATTCTGAGTGTGAAAGATATTGTTTAAATTGTTCGGTTTTTGGATTATCAAAGCAATCTGCACTGCCCATTTCAATAATCTTACCTTGTTCCATATAAACGACCTTTGTCGCCACTTTTTGTGCCACATTCACTTCGTGGGTTACAATCACTTGAGTAATGCCCGTTTGTTGAAGCTCTTTAATGATATCAACAACTTGAGCTGTAATCTCAGGATCCAGTGCTGCCGTTGGTTCATCAAACAACAACACTTGTGGTTTCATCATTAATGCTCGAGCAATGGCAACACGTTGTTGCTGACCGCCAGATAAGTGAAGCGGGAAACGATCGGCATGCTCTTCTAAACGTAAACGTTTTAAAAGTTCTAATGCATCTTTTTTCGCTTCTTCCTCGCTAATGCCCAACACTTTTTTTGGCGCTTCAATTAGGTTTTCAATCACCGTTAAATGTGGCCAAAGATTATATTGTTGGAATACCATGCCTACATCTTGACGAAGTTGACGAATAGCTCTCGGATTATTATTCGCTTGAGACAAATCAAAATGATTATTCGCAATATGCAATTCGCCAGAGGTTGGTACTTCTAATAAATTTAATGTACGGATTAACGTACTTTTTCCTGCACCACTTGGTCCAAGTAACACCACTGTATCGCCTTCTTGTGCATCAAGATTGATATCAAACAATGCCTGTGATGAACCATAAAAGA
>CAUUXN010000079.1:0-7406 GCA_963548985.1 uncultured Haemophilus sp.
CTTTGAGCTTATCTAATTCGTCCTTAACAACGCCTAATAGTTCAATATATCTTGCCGAAGTGATTAAAGATAAATCACTTTTGGTTAAAGCGCGTGGCGCTCGACCACCAATACTTGCCACTTCAATTTTTTTATCGCCATGTAGACGCGCTGGATACAATGCACTTGCATAGTTCACTTTAATGCGTTCGGCTTCAGCACGAGAAACGGTGCATGCATGAGCAATATCATTCGTGACAATATTGCCAGCATAAGGAATAACCTTGCTAAAGCGTAATGAACCATTGGTATAAACCATCACATTCATAGTACCCGCGCCAAAATCGATTAAGCACACGCCTAAGTCTTTTTCATCTTCGGTTAAAACAGAATGCGTTGCTGCAAAGCCGGAGAACACGACTTTATCAACTTGTAATCCGCAACGCTCAACTGCTTTTTTTAAGTTATTTTGCCAGTCCTGGTGACACGCAATTAAGTGTACGTTTGCTTTTAAACGAACACCTTGTAAACCTAATGGATTTTTAATATTAACTTGTTTATCTACCGCGTATTCTTGAGGAATAATGTGTAATAAAGAAAGGCCTTCAGGTAATTTTACTGAGCTTGCTGTGTGTAAAGCATCATCAATCTCTTCTTGAGTCACTTCATTTTCAGAAATAGCAACAAAACCGCTCTCATTCAGGCTTTGAATATGTTCACCCGTAATTGCAAGAGTCACACTCATAATTTGGCAATCAGCCATTGATTCAGCCGCTTCAATAGCACGTTGGATAGAGTTAACAACGGCATCTAAATCAGTAATACTGCCACGATCAATCCCTTTCGATGGACAACTACCCACGCCAAGTACATTTACTACGCCATCAGGAAGCACTTCCCCAACGACAGCAACAACTTTTGATGTACCAACTTCAAGACCTACAATTACTTTCGGTTCCAACTCTTTTCCCATTTTCTTATTACACCTAATGAATTATTTTTATTTCTCTGTCAATCCAACCGCCGCTGATGCAGATGCATAGCGCAAATCTACATAATCAATTCGTTTACCTTCAGGCACTTCAATTTGTGGGTAAATCGTTACAAATCGATCTAATTTTGGTTTCCAATCTCCGCGCCCAAGTTTCAATACTATATCATTATCTAGCGTAACTTGCCACGCACCGCGGTCATCAATTCGCACACCTTTAACCACTAAATTTTTGGCTTTAAAATCGGCGAAAATTTGATTCCAAGCCTCTAAGACCTTCAAGCTTTGATAATCAGGACCACCTAAATAAGGTAAAGCTTTTTCTTTTAACTTATCCATCGGCAATTGGAAAACTGTTCCCTCTTTTGTGACGAACTCTGTTTTGTTCCAAATGGCGACTGGCTGATATTCTGATAACCAGATACTTAAACGATTTGGCCAAATTTTGCGAACTACCGCACCTTTTACCCAAGGGATCGTTTCAAGCTGCTCTTGAATTTGCTTAACGTCTTGTCCCCAGAAGCCCTTAAGTGACCCCATTTTGAGTAATACGTCTTGCACATCTGGATAAGTGGTAAATTCATTTTGGCCCACTAATGCGTAGGCTGTAATTTTTCTATCACCGTCTAAGCTTTCGAGCCAATTTTGCCAGTTTGAATAAACGAAATACCCTAGCCCCGCACAAAGTAACACCAAAGCAAGTTTAATCTGCAACATAAAACGGAACTTACCTTCTCCGTTAGATGAGCGACCAAATTGCGTTGGCGGTGTATTTTTGCGCTTAATTACATTCATTACGCACTCAACTCCAAAATTTTCACGACGAGTTGTTCAAATGAAATGCCGACTGTTGACGCAGATTTAGGGAATAAACTGTGACTTGTCATGCCAGGGTTTGTGTTTACTTCGACTAAACGGAAATTACCTTGTGCATCAGTCATCACATCAATGCGGCTCCAGCCACGACAACCCACAACATCATAAGCACGTTTAACTAATTTCGCTAATTCTTGCTCACGCTCAGCTGAAAGGCCGGCAGGGCAAAAATATTGAGTGTTATCTGAAATATATTTCGCATCGTAATCATAAAACTCACCTTCTGGCACAATGCGAACAGCAGGCAATACTTCGCCACCTAAAACAGGCACAGTTAATTCATCACCCGCTAACCACTCTTCAATCAAAATGGTGTTATCAAATTTGAGTGCATAATCGACCGCACTTTTTAATTCTTCGACTGCTTTTACTTTCGTTAAACCCACACTTGAACCTTCAAGAGATGGCTTAACCATCAAAGGTAAACCTAATTTTTCGACCACAGCTTGTGGGTTTAGTTCGTGAGCGTTTTCTTTGGTCACAATCTCCATATCGGCAACAGGTAAACCAAAGGCTTTCCATAACATTTTAGTACGCATTTTATCCATGGTTAATGCTGAAGCCATCACGCCACAACCAGTGTAAGGCAAACCGATTTGTTCTAATAAACCTTGCATGGTACCATCTTCACCACCGCGACCATGTAAAATGTTAAAGACACGATCAAAACCATCAGCCTTTAAATTCGCGACATTATATTCTTTAGGATCGATACCATGTGCATTATAACCTTGGCTCACTAATGCGTTTAACACGGCTGCGCCAGAATTAAGAGAAACTTCACGTTCAGCTGATGTGCCGCCTAACAACACAGCAATTTTTTCTTGTTTTAAATTCATTGTTTTATCCTGTTTTCTTTTTATTCTTCATCAAAAGTGCGGTTATTTTTCGATGTATTTATGCTTTCCAACGTTCTGCTAAACCACGAGAAATCTTGCTTACACTTCCCGCACCTTGGGCAAGAATTAAATCACCATCTTGAATAATTTGATCTAATACATCACCAAGTTGTTCCGTATCAGAAACTAAAATTGGATCGACTTTTCCTAGATTACGAATAGAACGACAAAGTGCTTTACTATCTGCACCGACGATTGGTGCTTCACCTGCCGCATACACGTCTAACATAATCAATGCATCCACTTGGGATAATACTTGCACGAATTCATCAAATAAATCGCGAGTACGTGAATAACGGTGAGGTTGGAAGATCATGACTATACGTTTATCCCCCCAACCTTCGCGTGCCGCTTTAATTGTTACATCAACTTCTGTTGGGTGATGGCCATAATCATCTACTAAGCGTACTTTACCATTTGGACGAATAAACTCGCCTAATTGGTCAAAACGTCTGCCCGCACCTTGGAAATCAGCAAGTGCTTCTAAAATCGCTTCATTACCGATGCCTTCTTCTTTTGCTACTGCAAGTGCTGCCGTCGCATTTAACGCATTGTGTTTACCTGGCACATTCAATAATACATTGATGCGTTCACCACTTGGGCAAACTACGGTGTAATGGCCTTGGAAACCCGTTTGTTCATAATCTTCGATACGATAGTCTGCATGTTCACTGAAACCATAGGTTAACACTTGGCGTCCAACTTGAGGAACAAGTTCCATTAATACCGCATCATCTGCACACATAACCGCTAAACCGTAGAATGGTAAGTTATGTAAGAACTTCACGTAGGTGGCTTTCATTTTTTCAAAATCACCGCCGTACGTATCCATATGATCCGGTTCAATATTGGTTACCACAGAAACCATTGGTTGCAAGTGTAGGAAAGACGCATCACTTTCATCTGCTTCTGCAATTAAATAGCGACTTGCACCTAAATGCGCATTTTTACCGGCTGATTTAACTAAACCACCATTAACGAAAGTTGGATCCAATTTCGCTTGAGTATACACCATCGAAATCATGGCAGTAGTTGTGGTTTTACCATGGGTACCCGCAACTGCTATACCATGACGGAAACGCATAATTTCAGCTAACATTTGTGCTCGCTGAATCACTGGGATACGATTTTGTTTAGCGGCAATTAATTCTGGGTTATCTTCATGGATCGCGCTTGATACAACAACGACACTTGCCCCTTGCACATTTTCCGCTTGGTGACCAATGAAAATTTTTGCGCCTGCTTGAGCAAGACGTTGAGTCACGACACCATCTGCAATATCAGAACCAGAGATATCATAACCTTCATTTAATAAAATTTCGGCAATCCCACTCATACCGGCACCGCCGATACCAATGAAATGAATTTGTTGAACCCGACGCATCTCAGGGATAATCTTTCTAATTTCGTCCGAAATATGTTTCATACTATTTCACCTTTATTTTTAACCGCACTTTTAGGTTAAGGGTTTTTATTTACTATCCCTCAATTTCTCTGTTCTTATTTCGCATTCTCTACGATAACATCAGCTACACGTTTAGCCGCTAATGGTGCTGACATTTCTTTTGCCTTAATTGCCATCGCTAGCAAGGTTTCACGATCTGTTTTTTCTAAGAAATCAACTAACACATCCGCATTTAATTCATTTTGCTGAACGATTTTTGCTGCACCGACATCGGCAAGATATTTTGCATTTAAATATTGTTGTTGATCTTTGTGCTGGAATGGCACAAAAATTGCTGGTGCCCCCACTGCAGCTAATTCACATACCGTTAACGCACCAGAACGACAAATTACTACATCTGCCCACGCGTAAGCTTCTGCCATGTTATCAATAAATTCTGTAATTTTGATCGAACCGGCGTGTTCACCATAAAGTGCGGTCACACTCTCAACTGAACCTTTACCCACTTGATGACGCACGTCTAATTTATCGGCCAAACGTGCTACTACTTGTGGAATCGTTTGATTGAGTACGCGAGCCCCTTGGCTTCCACCCACGACAAGTACTCTCAATTTTCCACTTCTTTCTAAAAAACGCGCTTGTGGTGATGGCATTTCAAATAAATCTTGGCGAACTGGGTTTCCTACAACTTCGGCATCTTTGAATGCCGTTGGGAAAGCTTGTAATACACGTGTCGCAATTTTAGCTAACCATTCATTGGTTAAGCCCGCTACGGCATTCTGTTCATGTAAAATAACTGGCACACCACAAAGTTTTGCGGCGATACCACCTGGACCTGATACATAACCACCCATACCTAATACCGCATTAGGTTGATATTCTTGAATAATTTTACGAGCTTGTAATACGGCTCTTAAAATAGCAAAAGGCGCACCGAGTAAAGCTTTAATGCCTTTACCCCGCAACCCTGAAATTTGAATAAAACGAATTGGAATACCATGTTTTGGTACAAGCTGTGCTTCCATTCGATCTTTGGTGCCTAACCAGCAAATTTCCCAACCTTCTTTTTGTAAGGTTTGAGCAACCGCGATGGCGGGGAAAACATGTCCACCAGTACCACCCGCCATAACTAATAATTTTTTACTCATAAATATCCCTAATCATCTCTCAAACGCGCTTGACCACCACGTTGTAATCTATTTTCATGGTCAATACGCAATAAAATTCCCACGGTCGCTGACATAATGATGATACTTGAACCACCGTAACTCACTAATGGGAAAGTTAAACCTTTTGTTGGTAACATCCCTAAGGCCATACCAAGATTGACGAAACCTTGGAAGAAAATCCAGAAACTAATACCTAAAGCAAAAAAGCCACGGAAACGTTGTTCTAATATGAGGGATTCACGTCCAATTTTCATCGCACGAAAAATCAACAATCCCAAGAGAATCACAACAACCAAAATACCAATAAAACCGAACTCTTCACCAATAATCGCCATGATAAAGTCGGTATGTGCTTCAGGAAGATAATCGAGTTTTTGAATGGAGTTACCGAGTCCTTCTCCGCTAATTTCACCACGACCAAACGCCATCAAAGAGTTAGTTAGCTGGAACCCTGTTCCGTAAGGATCTTTAAACGGCTCTAAGAAACCGGTAAAACGTTTTAAACGATAAGAGGCGGTAAGAACTAACCAAGCAAACAACGCTAAACCCAAAATCATCAAAAAGATGAATTGGAGAAGTTGAGCCCCTACAATAAACAACATCCCTGACATAATGACAAAAAGAACTATTGTACTACCTAAATCAGGTTGTAATAGTAAAAAAGCACCCAATGCAAACACAACAATAAAGGGTTTACCAATACTGGCGCGTTTAGAACGAACCTCATCATAACGACGCGTAAAATAACTCGCGAGGAAACAAGTTAAAGCTAGCTTAGCAAACTCTGCCGGCTGGAAATTTAAAATACCTAGAGAAATCCACCGTTTTGCCCCGTTAACAGAGGTTCCAACCATAAGAACTAGTATCAACAACACAATTGCCAATAAGAAAATTTTGGCATGCCATTTTTCCCATTGAGAGGAAGAAATTTGGAGGGTTAAATAACAAGTCGCTAAAGAAAGTAAGACATAAACGGCATCACGTTTAGCAAAATAGAATGTATCATTAAAGACGCGTGCACTGTAAGGCATCGAGGCAGAAGTTACCGCTACCAAACCAATCAGTAATAACACGACAAAAAGCCAAAACAATGCGCGATCGTAAAGTAATCCCTGCGGAGTCACTCTCGCCCATTGTTCATAATTTCGTTTAATTTTATTGATAAATTCCATTACTACCCTAATTTTTTAAGCTAATTTTGCTAAACGAGTAAACTCTTCGCCACGTTTTTCAAAAGAGGCAAACTGATCCAAACTTGCACAAGCAGGAGATAATAACACCATATCACCTGATTTTAAATGTGGACGTAAAAATGAAATGGCTTGCTCCATGGTTTCAAACAAATGACTTTGGCTTGAAAGTGCCGCAAGTTGTTTGCCATCACGACCAAAACAATACGTTGAAATATGAGGTTGATTGATTAAATCGGCGAGTTCAGAAAAATCTGCGCCTTTACCATCACCACCTAATAAAAGGTGTAACGTTCCCTCAACATATAAACCCGCTAATGCTGCAACGGTACTGCCTACATTGGTGGCTTTAGAATCATTAATCCAACGAACACCATTCGCTTGATGTGCTAATTGGAAACGATGATCTAAGCCTTTAAATTGACGAAGTGCGGTACAAATTGCCTCTAAATTTATGCCTACTGCCTGTGCTAACGCTGTCGCCGCTAAAATATTCATATAATTATGGCGACCAACTAAGGTGGCTTCATCACAAGGTAAAATCACTTCCTCTTTCGCCATTAAGTACTGTTTACCGTTTTCGGTTTTCAACCAGTAATCCGCTTGATTTTCAGCAAAAGACACAACCTTCTTAGCTTGATTTTCACCTTCGCCAAAAGTAAGTTTATCTTCTAAATTCACTACCGCTGTTTCCGCATTGTGGTAAATACGTAATTTGGCTTGGCGATAATCTTCTAAATCCACATAACGATCCATGTGATCTTCTGTCACATTAAGCACAGTCGCTGCAGCCGCTTTCAAACTGTAAGTGGTTTCAAGTTGGAAACTGGAAAGTTCTAATACATAAAGATCGCAATCTTCATTTAATAATGACAACGCAGGGATACCAATGTTTCC
>CAUUXN010000080.1:0-7307 GCA_963548985.1 uncultured Haemophilus sp.
CCTTTGCCTTATTCGTTGTCAGCATTGCAGATTGATGCGGCAAAACGTTTTGGGATGTCGGCACAGAGCGTGTTGGATACCTGTCAGCGGTTATATGAAACCCATCGTTTGATTACCTATCCGCGTTCTGATTGTCGCTATTTGCCGGAAGAGCATTTTGCTGAACGACATAAAGTGATGAATGCCATTTCACAGCATTGTCAGACGTACCAAACCTTACCATCGGTGGTAGACACTGAGCAGCATAATCGTTGTTGGAACGATAAAAAAGTGGAAGCGCACCATGCGATCATTCCGACGGCTAACACACGTTCGATTAATTTAAGCATTGATGAACAACGTATTTATGAACTCATTGCTCGTCAGTATTTATTGCAGTTCTGCCCTGATGCGGAATATCGTAAAAGCAAAATTACCTTAAGTATTGCGGGCGGTACTTTCGTGGCACAAGCGCGCAACTTGCAAACTGCGGGTTGGAAAGAGTTACTTGGTAAAGAGGACGAAGATGAAAATCAAGAGCCGCTATTGCCGATCGTGAAGAAAGGGCAGATCCTGTATTGTGAACGAGGTGAAGTGGTGAGCAAAAAAACACAACCGCCAAAACCATTTACCGATGCGACATTGCTTTCCGCTATGACGGGGATTGCACGCTTTGTGCAAGATAAAGAATTGAAAAAAATCCTGCGTGAAACCGATGGACTTGGCACAGAAGCTACCCGTGCAGGTATTATTGAATTGCTATTTAAACGCGGTTTTTTGACCAAAAAAGGACGGAATATTCACAGCACAGAAACAGGGCGGATCCTCATTTCAGCTTTGCCGGATATTGCTACGCAACCTGATATGACAGCACATTGGGAAGCACAATTAACGGATATCAGTCAAAAACAGGCGAGTTATCAGCAATTTATGTTTACACTCACTCAAATGCTGCCGGATTTAGTGCGTTTTGTGGATTTCACTGCATTACGTCGTTTAAGCCAGATTTCAAAAGGTTTAAGCACACCAGAAACGAAACGAAAAAGAGCGGTCAAAAAATCGGAAGATTTAAACGCTGAAAATTGATTAAACTTAATACAATTAAGTAAAAAAATTGGGAAAGCGCTTGCGAAAAGCGTGAATTTTATATAACATTTCCTCCCAGTTTTCTTGCGAAATCGCAATTTAGAGAAGAAAGAATAATGTACAATATTTTATTATTTATTTATGTATTAATTTGTATCGCCTTAATCGGCTTTATCCTTGTTCAACAAGGTAAAGGCGCGAACGCAGGTGCGTCATTTGGCGGCGGTGCATCAGGTACTATGTTTGGTTCTGCAGGTGCAGGTAACTTTTTAACTCGTACCAGCGCAATCTTAGCAACTGGCTTTTTTGTGATTGCTTTAGTGTTAGGTAACATTAACTCTCACCGTGGCAACGTACAAAAAGGTTCGTTTGACGATTTATCTCAAACAGCTGAACAAGTTCAACAACAGCAACAACAAGTTGCTCCGGCAGTTGAAAACAAAAATAATGATATTCCGCAATAAGGAATAAAAACAGAATAAACGCTCTGGTGGTGGAATTGGTAGACACGCTATCTTGAGGGGGTAGTGGCCGCAGGCCGTGCGAGTTCAAGTCTCGCTCAGAGCACCAACTATAAACCGACTTAATCAAGTCGGTTTTTTTCGCCTAAAATTTGCTTGAATAGCTAGTTATTATCCCCTGTTTTGGTTACAATCTCTCGATTTTCTTTTTCTAGAATCCCATTAGGAGAGCACTATGAACTTCCCTCAAATCGCTCAACAAGTGATTGATAAACTTGGCGGCAAAGAAAACATCGCTACAGCAGCACATTGCGCAACGCGTTTACGTATTGTGTTAAACGATGAAAGCAAGGTGGACAAAGAAGGTATTGATAATATTGAAGGCGTGAAAGGGCAGTTTGCTGTCGCGGGTCAATATCAAATTATCTTCGGTTCAGGTACGGTGAATAAAGTCTATGCTGAACTTACCAAATTACTTGGTATCGGCGATGTGAGCAAAGCCGAAGTGGCAGAAGCAGCATCAGGCAACCAAAACTTATTGCAACGTTTGGTGAAAGGTTTAGCGGATATTTTCGTGCCAATCATTCCGGCGATCGTAGCAGGCGGTTTGTTAATGGGTATTCACTCCATGCTTACAGCGAAAGGTTTCTTCGTTGATGAATTAAGCGTGATTGATATGCACCCAGGTCTTGCGGATTTGGTGGACTTCATTAATACCATCGCGAACGCACCGTTTGTGTTCTTACCGGTATTACTTGGTTTCTCTGCGACCCGTAAATTCGGCGGTAACCCATTCTTAGGGGCAGCACTTGGAATGTTATTAGTTCACCCTGCATTAGCAGATGGTTGGAACTACGCATTAACCCTTGCTCAAGGCAAAATCCAATACTGGAACGTATTCGGTTTAGAAATTGAAAAAGTCGGCTATCAAGGCACGGTCATCCCAACATTAGTTTCAGCTTGGGTATTAGCAACCTTAGAAAAAACCTTCCGTAAATTTGTGCCTTCTTACTTAGATAACCTCATTACCCCATTATTCTCGCTCTTTATTGCAGGCTTCTTAGCATTTACCGTCATTGGTCCAATCGGTCGTGAAGCGGGTTCATTAATTGCATCAGGTTTAACTTGGTTATATGACACCTTAGGCTTCGTGGGTGGTGCTATCTTCGGGGCATTCTACGCACCAATCGTGATCACGGGTATGCACCAAACCTTCATTGCGGTTGAAACACAATTATTAGCTGAAATGGCAAATACAGGTGGTACCTTTATTTTCCCAATCGCCGCAATGTCAAACATCGCACAAGGTGCGGCATGTTTAGGTGTGGCAGTGGCATTAAAAGATCCAAAAGTACGCGGTTTAGCGGTGCCATCGGGTATTTCTGCATTATTAGGGATTACTGAACCGGCAATGTTCGGGGTGAACTTACGCTATCGTCAAGCTTTCTTTGCGGCGATGATTGGTTCAGGCTTAGCAAGTGCCTTTATCGCATTCTTCAATGTAAAAGCCATTGCATTAGGCGCAGCCGGTTTCTTAGGTATTCCATCTATCAAACCAGATAGCCTTGCAATGTACAGCATCGGTATGGTGATTTCATTTGTGGTGGCATTCACGCTTTCAGTGGTTTTCGTGAAACGCGCACAAGCGAAAGCATAATTGAAATAAAAAAGAAAAAGCACGAGTTTAACCTCGTGCTTTTTTTGTTTCGAAAAACGCGTCTAAAAACGACCGCACTTTCAGTGAGAATTAGCCTTCTCGACAATTTAACCAAGTGCTTCTCATGCCTTGATTATTCTTGTAATACACGGAATTATTTTCACGAGCGATTAAATCAACATAACTGCCATCAATCGGTTCATAAGAGCGATAAATCACTTCAAAGCGATTTCCGCGAGCATTTAAGGTACGATTTTCCACATGATCAAATGGCACCGCTTTTCCACCGTCTAATTGGAAATAAATACCAAAGTTATCTTTCATTCGGCTTTCTCTTGAAAGCGGGAAGTAAGTGGTTAAATAAGAATTCGAACCCGTTTCTGAATTACGGCAAGAATAATAATAACGTTTGTAATCTTTCGGATTGTTTAACTCCGCTTGGCTAATGTTATTTTTAAGGTATCGTGTTTTAACAGTTTTCTTTGGTTGTTGTGTTGTTGTACAAGCAAACAAACCTACGAATGCAGCCGTCAGTAATGCTAATTTAAATTTATTCATCGATAAAGTTCCGAGAGTAGAGTGAATGAGAAAGGGAGTATGATAGCGGAATTTTGGGATTGTGCAAGATATTGAATGTCTATAATTGGTTTTGATTAAAGCCAAGTTAGTCTTTTAATAAATTTTAATTTTTATATTTAAAAAATATAAGTGGAATTATATTTTTAATATTTCTATTATGTGACCAGATAATAAAATCATTTATATGGAGTATTAGATGCTTAAAAAACTTAAATTGCAGGCAGGGACATATCCTAGCTCAGATGAAAACTTAGAAATAGAACTTAGCCCTGTAACTGTTTTTATTGGACCAAATAACAGTGGAAAATCTCAGGCTTTAATTGAAATAGAAGGATGGATAACTAGGGGGAAAACAGAATTATTAAATGTAATTAGCAACTTAGAGTTTGAAAGTTTAACCCGTGAGCAAGTTTATGAAAAAATGTTAGATAGAATAAAAATTGCTCCTTCAAAGGATTTTACTCCTTATAGTAACGATAATTTATGGATTGGAAAGTATGGTAATAATCAACAGATTTATTTGCCTGATTTAATCAATACTGCGCTATCTCCAAGTAAGGAGAACTTCAAAAATTCACAGTTAGCGGAAGTTTTATCTTATTTTACAACAAGGCTTGATGGATATAATAGATTATATTTAGTTAATTCACAAAATGCGGGTGATTTGCAAGGAGATCCTATAGACAGTTTTTCTAAATTATTTAAGGATCAGATATTAATGTCTAAAGTTAGAGATGTTATTTATGGTGCTTTTAGAAAGTATTTAGTAATTGATCCTACTAATTTAGGGAATCTTAGATTGAGATTGTCTGAAGAAGAGCCTAAAGATGGTTTAGATAAAAGTCTTACTGAGGAGGCAATCGCTTTCCATAAGAATGCAATTTTAGTGGAGGATGCTAGTGATGGTGTTAAAGCATTTATAGGAATTATAATAGCTTTAATTGCCGGAGAATCTGATTTCATATTAGTTGATGAACCAGAGGCATTCTTACATCCAACACTTTCCTATAAATTAGGTAAAGAGATTACATCAATACTGAATAATAATAAAAGACTATTTGTTGCAACACATAGTGCTGATTTCTTGATGGGCTGTGTGCAAAGTAATGTTGGTATCAATATCGTGAGACTTACTTATGGGACTCAAGGGGCAACAGCGAGAATTTTAACTCAAGATAAATTAAAACCTTTGATGCAAAATCCATTATTACGTTCAATAGGTGTTTTTAATGCACTCTTCTATAATGCGGTTGTAGTTACTGAAGCCGATGCTGATAGAGCTTTTTATCAAGAAATTAATGAACGTTTATTGAAAGAAAAAGATCCAAGGGGGATTGAAGGATGTTTGTTTCTAAATGCTCAAAATAAACAAACTGTTTGGGATATTGTTAAGCCATTAAGAGAGTTGGGCATTCCTACTGTTGGGATTGTTGATATTGACGTAATTAAAGAAGGTGGAGATGTTTGGAATAAAGTATTAAATGGAATATATTTGCCAGAACTCAGCCATAATTTTTATAGAACTGGTAGACAAACTTTAAAACAAGCTTTTGATCAAATTTCAGGAAAAGACATGAAACGTGATGGTGGAGTAAATTTACTAAATGATTCTGAAAAAGAATTTTGTTTAGATTTTTTTAAACATTTATCAGATTATGGGTGTTTGGTTGTTCCTGTGGGTGAAATTGAAAAATGGTTAGAAAGTCTTGATATTGACCGTGGAAAGTCATCTTGGTTAAGGAATATATTTGAGAAAATGGGAGATAATCCAGATTTGGATGAATATGTTAGACCTGCTAGTGGAGATGTATGGGATTTTATAGGGGAAGCATCTAAATGGATTAATGACCCAAACAAAAAAGGTATCCCTGAATAAACTCTATGATGATAAAAATACCACCTAGTTTGAGGTGGTATTTTTATTTATCTTAATTTTTTGTTCTACTTCATCGCCACACCTAACCATTTCATCATCTCTCTCTCATCCCAGCCTTTACGTTTGGCATAATCTTGAGCTTGGTCTTCATCAATGCGACCTAAGGTGAAATAGTTACTTGCAGGGTGGGTGAAGTACCAGCCACAGACAGAAGCCGCCGGCCACATGGCGTAGCTTTCGGTGAGTTTCATACCGATGCGTTGTTCGACTTCTAATAAATCCCAAATTAAGGCTTTTTCCGTATGTTCAGGGCAGCTTGGATAACCCGGCGCTGGGCGGATGCCGACATAGTTTTCATTGATTAAACCTTGATTGTCGAATTCTTCTTGCGTGTAGCCCCAAATGCGGGTGCGAAGCTCAAAGTGAAGGTATTCTGCCATCGCTTCGGCTAAGCGGTCGCCCACAGCTTGTAACAAGATGGCGTTATAGTCATCGCCTGCCGCTTTATAGCCTTCCACTAATTCCATTTCTTCAATACCCGCACAAACGGCAAACATCCCCATCCAGTCTTTTTTGCCACTTTCGCGATCAGCAATAAAGTCACTTAAAGCAAAGTTAAACGGGCTTTTGCTGTTTTTGCCACGTTCCGTTTGTTGGCGTAGGCCGTAAGCCGTACCAATGGTTTGCGTACGTTCTTCATCAGCGAAAAGCACCACATCATCGCCCACACGTTCTGCAGGGAAGATACCTAAAATACCGCTTGGGTTGAGTTTATGGTTTTGCTCCAATTCATCTAAAACCACTTGCGCATCATTCCATACTTTACGTGCTTCTTCGCCGCCTTCCGGATAATCAAAGGCATCAGGATAGCCGCCCATCAAGCCCCAAATGCGGAAGAATGGCGACCAGTCGATAAATTTACGTAATGTGGCAATCGGTACGTTTTTAAATTCCACAATGCCCGTTTGGTTTGGTGTTGGCGGCACGTAATCTGCCCATTCCCCACTAAAGCCATCAAAGCGGTTTGCGCGTGCTTCTTCAATGCTAAGCTGTTTACGCAGTGGTTTACGGTTAGAGAAAGATTGCTGAATTTTCTCGTAATCTTTCTTGAATTGTTCCCACAATGCCGCACGGCTTTCAGGGTTCATCAAGGTCGCACACACCGTTACCGCACGAGAGGCATTTGAGGTATAAAATACGCCGTGTTCTTTATATTTTGGATAAAGTTTAATCGCCGTATGCTCTTTGGAGGTGGTTGCACCGCCAATCATCACAGGCAGATTTAAACCTAAGCGAGTCATTTCACCCAAGAAGTATTCCATCTCATCTAGAGAAGGGGTAATCAAACCACTTAACGCGATGATGTCCGCTTTTTCATCAATAGCGGTTTGAATGATTTTGTCCGCAGGCACCATCACGCCCAAGTCAATCACTTCAAAGTTATTACATTGCATTACCACGCTCACGATGTTTTTACCAATATCGTGCACGTCGCCTTTTACAGTTGCAATTACCACTTTGCCGTTGCTTGAACCTTTTTGTTTGGTGGCATTGATAAACGGCTCTAAATACGCCACGGATTGTTTCATCACGCGCGCAGATTTCACCACTTGCGGGAGGAACATTTTACCGTCACCGAATAAATCGCCGACTACGTCCATGCCCGCCA
>CAUUXN010000081.1:0-7235 GCA_963548985.1 uncultured Haemophilus sp.
ACGGTACTCACACAGTAACTATCAAAGATGGTAACGGTAATACCACAACGACTATCATTAAAGATGGTGCAACTGGTGCGAAAGGTGAGAAAGGTGATAAAGGTGAAGACGGTACCAGCATTACAGGTGAAGTTGTAGATAACGGTGACGGTACTCACACTATTACTATTACTGATTTAGGTACTGGCTCAGTGACCACTACTATCGTAAAAGATGGTAAAAATGGTAAAGATGGTGCAACTGGTGCGACAGGTGCAACAGGTGCTGATGGTAAGAACGCTGAAGCTGATGTGAAAGACAACGGCAACGGTACTCATACTGTAACCATTAAAGATGGTAACGGTAATACCACAACGACTATCGTTAAAGACGGTAAAGACGGTAAAGATGGCGTGATGACTTGGGATATTAAATCTACAGGTAACACAACGGATGACTCAGAGTCAGCAGCGAAAACCATTAAACATAAAAATACCGTTGATATGGTAGCTGGTAAAAACTTAACAGTTAAACAAACTAGCGATGAAAATGGTGCGAAAGTTGAATTTGCTTTAAACAGCACTGTAACTAACTTAGATAAAGTTGTTGTTAATGGTAAAGATGGTAAAGACGGTAAAGACGGAGTGACCATCACAGCGCCTGTTGAAGGTAAAGATGGTAAAGATGGTTTAGACGGCAAAGTTGGAATCAGTGGTAAAGACGGCAAAGATGCAGTTTCTATCTCTGGTAAAGACGGCGTTGGTCAAATCGGCTTAACCGGACCGAAAGGTAAAGACGGTAAAGACGGTGCATCTATCAACATCACAACAGACAACGGTAAACAAACACTTGTAAATCGTGAAGTTGGTGCTGATGGTAAACCAGGTAAAACTACCCAACGTATCATTTACGTACCAACAGACAAAGATGGTAACCCTCTCAAAGATGAGAACGGTAATACAATCAAACGTGAAGTTGCAACCATGGATGATGGCTTAGTCTTCGGTGGTAACACAGGAGAAGCACATAAAGCAGCACTTGGTACTCAAGTGAATGTTAAAGGTGCAGATGCTAATACTGATTGGAACAAGTTTGATGGTGGTAAAAACATTATGACTCAAGTTAACGGTGATACCATTACGGTGGGATTAGCGAAAGACTTGAACGTTGATAATGTAGATGTTAACAACAATGTAACTGCTAAAGGTACAATCTCAGCACCAACAATCAAAGCGGGTGACACCACAATTAAAAATGGTGTAGTGACTAACTTAACACATCATATTGACAACCCAACAACAGTTGTGGATGACAAAGTGTTAAATATCACTGATGAGAAGAAAAAAGAAGCAGCAACAGTTCGTGATGTATTGAACTCAGGCTGGAACTTACAAGCAAATGGTAAACCGGTTGATGCAGTAACACACGGCAACAACGTGAACTTTGCAAGTGATAAAGGTACTGTGACAGTTAAAGCGAACTCAGATGGTAAAACATCTGTTGTAAACTTAGATGTTAACGTTGATAACGATACCATCACTGTGAATAATAAAGGCCAATTAGTAGCTAATGGTGCAACCAACTTTAATGTTGCAACTAAAGATGGCGGCAACAAAGTTGCTAAGAAAGGCGGAAGCTCAACAACGAAAATTACCGCAGGTAAAACAATTACTTACACTGCAGGTAAAAACATCGCGATTGAGCAAAATGGTGGCGACATCCTTGTTTCAACAACAAATGATGTAAACCACAATAGCGTAACCACAAATGACTTAACAGTTAACAAAGGTGGTAACATTGATATGGGTGGTAACCAAATTCACAACGTGAAAGCGGGTACTAAAGATACTGATGCGGTTAACGTATCTCAATTGAAACAATCAATTGGTGATGTACATAAACGTATCAATAAAGTGGGTAAAGAAGCTCGCGGCGGTATCGCAGGTGCTAACGCAGCAGCAGGTTTACCACAAGTTTACATCCCAGGTAAATCAATGGTTGCCGCTTCTGCAGGTACTTTCAAAGGTGAAAGCGCTGTAGCAGTAGGTTACTCACGCTCAAGCGACAATGGTAAAGTTATCTTCAAACTTCAAGGTAACGCAAATACCCAAGGCGACGTAGGTGGCTCTGTGGGTGTAGGTTACCAATGGTAATTTAACTTTCCATTAAAATAGATAAAAACCCAGCTTCGGCTGGGTTTTTTATTTGTACCAAATGAAGGATGAAATGGGATAGAATGAGCACGCAATAATATTTCTAAAAAATAGCTTTGTGATTAATTAGACAAACTTAAGGATATGTAACCTAAATGACCACTTCAGAAAAAATGAATATTGCGTTTGCGATTGATGCAAAATATACGCCCCATTTGGAAGCGTTGCTAAAATCCATTTGCTACTATAATAAGAATGTAAACTTTTATGTCTTACATAATGATATTCCACAAGAATGGTTTGAGGGTATTCAATTTAAATTAGAGAAAATGGGTTATAACCTATTTTCTATTCGTATTTCTGACGATATTTTTAAAGATTATAAGACGCTAGAACATATCTCTTCATCGAGTAGTTATTACCGCCTTATGATCCCAAAATTGATTAATAAATCGCGCGTTTTGTATTTAGATGCCGATATTATTGTGAATGGTTCATTATCTGATTTTTATTATAGCGATCTTAATGGCGCACCTGTTGGTGTTGTGAAGGATTATGGGATGGGGGAACACTTTCCGTTTCCTTATTTAGATGCATCAGTTTCCAGAAATTATTTTAATAGCGGCGTTTTACTGATTGATTGTGCTAAGTGGAGAAATGAAGGTTTAGTTAATACTTTATTGCAAACTGTTGAAGAGTATGGTGACCAGGTGCTATATGGGGATCAATGTATTTTGAATATCGTTTTACGAGAAAAGGCAAAATATTATAGTTTTACTGAAAATGCTCAGGTGCAATATATTGAAAAAATTAAACGAGAGCGTGGCATTACTCAAGTTAATCTCAATATTCCACCTCTTATTATCCATTATGCTGCAAAGCATAAGCCTTGGGATAACCAAAACCCGACACTATTTGAACGTGAAAAATATTGGTTTTTTCGCCATCTAGATTGGTCTTATCTTATTATGCGACCAAATAAGATTTTATAGTTTGATCTTAATTCTAGATAACTAGCGCAATTTCTCAGCAAGGTCGAGGATGAGTTTTGCGAGTACAGGAAGTGGATCGTTATTTATTAGATGTTGATATTTCAATGCCAATTTCGTGGAGCGCAGAGGTTGTTGGCAAGCAATTTGTATTTTTTTCTCATCAGATGCACGATAGTTATAGGCAATAAGGCGAAGCTCATCAAGTGATATGTCAAGATTATGAGCGAGTAAATCACGTAATTGATTTTCCCAAGCTGAATCACGATATCCCTTTTTCTCCATCACCATCGTGATAGATTTTTCCAAGACTTTTTTAATTTGCTGAATTGTTGAGCGAATAGGGTAATGCCCTAGCCATAAATCATTCGTTTCAATGAATTCTGCATTGAATCGATTAATGAACCAATAATAGAATTGTTGGTTATTTGAACCAATAAATACGATACTTTGAACTTCTTTGCCTTCTTTATCTCGTACGGAATGGCTACCTATAGTCAATGTGCAGGTTTCTGCAATCGCTCGTGGAATAATGACTTTTGGGGTGAGAATTTCTTCTTTCCGTTGATCGGTAAAATGAAAAATAAAATCAGGGTCATATTCGGTAGAGCTTGGTAGATAGCCTCGCCAGGTGTACATGCCTATGCGATTTTGAGGAATAAGAGTAAGAAAAGCGTTCAATCTCTCACGGGAAGGACAATAAATAAATTCATCTGCATCAAGTGGAAAAATATAATCAATGTCAGCATCATTATTGAGAATGTGCTGCATCATATGATTTAATACGCGCTCAGGAGCAAATTCAAGTTCATTGTAATGATAGATATGAATTGGTAGTCCCTCTTGCTTAAGAAGAGTGAGAATTTCACGCGTATTGTCACTACTATTGTGGTCAATAATATGAAGTTCATCTAATAAGGTTAAATTGTGTCGAATAAAAGTTTCAATAATATCACTTTCATTACGAACCATGCTTAAGCCAACCAGTTTTTTATTCATCTCTATTTACCTTGCATTGAACGACTAATATTTTTAAAGATGCTCTTTTGCTAACTTCAAATTGTCTAGTAACAGTTTTCTATTTGGTTCTGGTACTGCTGGATTAAATAATAATTCGACGCAAAGATCATGGCAAAGCTGATAATTTCCCACCGAATTGGCACTCATAGCCAATTCCTCTTTAGCTTTCCATTCATAAACAGCGTGATCCACAAAAAGAATATCTTTACTTAGCGGGATGTTTGCCGCCACAGTTGCATAAATATAAGCTAGTCTGGCTTTGTTGTGGTAACGTAATTGGCGAGCTAAATGATAAAGACTTTCCGCACGTTGTGGGCGATATTCATAAGTAGCCAATAATAAATTTTGTATCTCACTGAGTGAGGCATTTAATTCAATTTTTAATAGAGCAATTTGGAGAAGAGAATAATAAACTTCTTCATACCAGCCCCCTAAATTTGCACGTTTGGCATACCACTCAATAGCCTTTTCAGGCATATCTGCATCACGATAAGATTGTGCAGTATAAAACGCATAGCGATCTTTAAGATCTTCATCTTCAGGTGAATAGAATGCTTTTTCTAACACTTGAGCGTCTTGGAAATATTTTTGTGGATTGTTGCTACGAGCCCCAAAACGCCCACTAATCACATAATAATCACCAAAGATTTTTTGTTCCACAATGGTTTTTTTACGTTGTTCGACAAATTCATGCAATACGCCACGCCAGTAAAATGAGTCATCATTACGAAACATAAGCGTACGGAAATAAACATTTGCACCCGTTACACTATTTGCCATGCGGAAATAATAGCGATCGCTCGTTAGTTCTTCAGGCAATACAAAGTTTCCTTCAAAACGATCATCGGCATCAAAGATTAATACATAATCTGTTTTTCCTTGCGCATGTTGTAGTGCACTGTTTCGGTTATGGGCAAAGTTAACCCATTCATCGTGATGAATTTCGCCTTGAATACCTTTTTCATCAAAGAATTGTTTAATAATGTCTGCAGTGTTGTCGTCTGATCCTGTATCGCTAATGACATAATAATCTAATGGAACATGAGAAATAATGTTCTCTAATGTATCTCGGATGATTGCAGATTCATTTTTGACAATCATATTCAAACAGATTGTTTTTTTATCAGTTCTTTGAGGCATTTTTCTATCTCTCATGTTTATTATTCATTCAAATTGATTTATCTTTAGAGTTGAGGGGCATTATAGCGAAAATACATTTTGCTTGCTGAAAATTATGCTAAAAATAACCGCACTTTTTCCTCGCATATAGACAATTCCAATCACATCAATTTATAGCTTTCTCATTCAGTTTTAGGCAAAATAGAGCAAAGTTCCAATGAGTAAAAAAGGATAATGAAAATGACTAAACATTATGATTATATTGCGATCGGTGGCGGTTCCGGCGGGATTGCTTCAATTAACCGTGCAGCAAGCTATGGCAAAAAATGTGCGATTATCGAAGCAAAACATCTCGGTGGTACTTGTGTGAACGTAGGTTGTGTACCGAAAAAAGTGATGTTCTATGGCGCACAAATTGCAGAAGCCATTAATAGCTATGCACCCGCTTATGGTTTTGATGTAGAAGTAAAAAAGTTTGATTACGCGAAATTAGTCGAAAGTCGTCAAGCTTACATCGGTCGTATTCATACCTCTTACAATAATGTGTTAGCGAAAAATAATGTGGATGTTCTAAATGGTTTTGCGCATTTTAAAGATGCGAAAACCATTGAAGTGAGCTATGCAGATGGTTCAACAGAATTAGTGACTGCCGATCATATCTTAATTGCGACGGGTGGTCGCCCAAGTATTCCTGCGGTAAAAGGTGCAGAATACGGGATTGATTCAAATGGTGTATTTGCTTTAAATGAATTACCAAAACGTGTTGCAGTAGTAGGTGCGGGTTATATTGCCGTTGAATTAGCAGGTGTTTTAAATAGCTTAGGCAGCGAAACCCATTTATTTGTGCGCCAACATGCCCCATTACGTAATCAAGATCCATTAATTGTCGAAACCTTAGTTGAAGTATTAGCACAAGATGGTATCCAATTACATACAAAAGCGTTGCCTGAAGAAGTCGTGAAAAATGCGGATGGTTCGCTTACCTTGAAATTACAAGATGGCCGTGAAACTACGGTGGATACGTTAATTTGGGCGATTGGTCGTGAACCGGCAACGGATGTGATTAATCTTGAAGTAACCGGTGTGAAAACCAACTCACGTGGACAAATTATTGTTGATAAATATCAAAATACAAACGTACCTGGCATTTATGCGGTAGGTGATATTATCGAAGGTGGTATTGAATTAACACCAGTTGCCGTGGCGGCAGGTCGTCGTTTATCTGAGCGTTTATTCAATAACAAACCGAATGAGCATTTAGATTACAATCTTGTGCCAACCGTTGTGTTCAGCCATCCGCCAATTGGTACGGTGGGTTTAACTGAACCACAAGCGATTGAGCAATATGGCGAAGAAAATGTGAAAGTGTATAAATCCTCTTTCACGGCAATGTACACCGCTGTCACTGAACATCGCCAACCTTGCCGCATGAAATTAGTTTGTGTCGGCAAAGAAGAGAAAATCGTGGGCTTACACGGCATTGGTTTCGGTGTGGATGAAATGATTCAAGGTTTTGCTGTGGCAATCAAAATGGGGGCAACTAAAGCAGATTTTGATAATACCGTTGCAATTCACCCAACAGGTTCAGAAGAATTTGTGACAATGCGTTAATTGCAGATAAAGAAAGTGCGGTCAAAATCTCTGATGTTTTTGACCGCACTTTTTATTGTGATTAGTTATTAGGCTGCAGCTCGATTGCCTAATGTACCATCATCTTCCATTTCTTTTGCCACGCCGACGACCTCAGCAATTTTATCCCCTTCTTTGAAGAAGACAAAACCACCATGCTCCATTTTGACCCAAGGTTCATCTTTGGTGAGCGGGAAGGTCGTAATGATCGTGACTTTGTCGCCATCTTTTGCGTAATCATTAAAATCGATGACCCCATCATCATCAATTCGGTGTGCTTTACCAAAAGGCGCTTTACGCGTTAAGTAATGCAAATTGGTTGAGCAGTGGGCAATCATCCATTCTC
>CAUUXN010000082.1:0-7169 GCA_963548985.1 uncultured Haemophilus sp.
TCTTCCAAGGATTCAATCACGCGATTGCGATGCTCATCGGTTTGCATATCAATAAAATCAATAATGATAATACCGCCTAAATTACGTAGTTGTAGCTGCTGAGCAATAGCTTTAGTGGCTTCAATATTGGTGTTAAAAATGGTTTCATCTAAATTTCGATGACCAACGAATGCTCCCGTATTGATATCAATGGTCGTCATGGCTTCGGTTTGCTCAATAATGAGATAGCCGCCTGATTTTAAATTCACGCGTTTCTCTAAGGCATTTTGAATACCACGTTCTACGCCATAAATATCAAAAATCGGCTGACTGCCCGTATAAAGCATTAATTTTTCACTCAATTCAGGCATAAATTCATCGGTAAATTCTTTCACTTCGTTAAAACAAAGTTTGGAATCGATATGAATTTTCTCTAAATTGGCGCCGATAAAATCACGTAAAATACGCTGTGGTAATGCAGGCTCGCCATAAATTTTAGAACGGGTTGGATATTTGCCTTTACGCTCAAGCACTTTACGCCATAAACGTTTTAAAAATTCTGCATCTTGATGCAATTCTTCTTCTGTTGCACCTTCGGTAGCAGTACGAATAATAAAGCCGCCTAACTCATCACAAAAAGGCTCAACTAACGCTTTTAGTCTTGCGCGTTCTTCTTCGCTTTCAATACGTTGCGAGACACCAACATGGCTATTTTCTGGCATAAAGACGAGATAACGAGAAGGTAATGTAATATCGGTAGTTAATCTTGCACCTTTAGTGCCCAAAGGATCTTTTACCACTTGGACTACGATATCCTGCCCTTCGCGTACGAGTTCAGAAATGCTTTTTGCTCGGAATTGCTTTTGCTCGTTCACATCCACACATTCGGTATGTGAAACAATATCGGAAGCGTGTAAAAATGCGGCTTTTTCTAAACCGATATCCACAAATGCGGACTGCATTCCCGGTAAAACACGGGTTACTCGTCCTTTATAGACATTCCCCACGATGCCACGTTTGGCTTGACGTTCAATATGAACTTCTTTTAAAACGCCCGTTTCCACCAACGCAACGCGAGTTTCATTGGGCGTAACATTCATTAATAATTCAACAGAATCCATTTTTTCGACCTTAGTTTTAATGGTATAAGTCTATCGAAAAGGAAAATAGAATAATAGACCCAAATAAGGTAAAATATGACCTTTCTCAAATTTTCATGACTTTTTTTGAGGTACTTAATGTTTGGTTTAGACCCAACACTTATTACTTTTAGTATTTATATTTTCGGCATGATTTTAATCGGTGTCCTTGCCTATTATTATACAAACAACTTATCCGATTACATTTTAGGTGGCCGTAAACTCGGAAGTTTTGTGACAGCCATGTCTGCTGGCGCATCTGATATGTCAGGCTGGCTATTAATGGGCTTGCCTGGTGCAGTATATGTATCTGGTTTAGTAGAAGGTTGGATCGCCATTGGTTTAATCTTCGGGGCTTATTTTAACTGGTTACTCGTGGCTGGTCGTTTACGGATTTATACCGAATTTAACAACAATGCGCTCACATTACCAGAATATTTCCACCATCGCTTTGGCACATCACATAATCTCTTAAAAATTGTGTCTGCAACAATCATCCTGGTATTCTTCACTATTTATTGTGGTTCTGGTGTGGTTGCAGGGGCGAAATTATTCCAAAACCTATTCTCTGTCGACTACTCCACCGCCATTTGGTACGGTGCATTAGCAACGATTATTTATACTTTTATCGGTGGTTTTTTAGCCGTAAGTTGGACAGATACCATTCAAGCTACATTGATGATTTTTGCACTGATTTTAACGCCGCTCTTCATCTGTTTAAGTTTGGGTGATACATCACAATTTACAGAAGTGCTACATCAAGCTGAAATCTCAGCGAATAAAGACTTTACCGATTTATTTAGTTCTACCACGCCATTAGGTTTATTAAGTTTGGCGGCTTGGGGATTAGGTTATTTTGGTCAACCGCATATTCTTGCGCGTTTTATGGCCGCTTACTCGGTGAAATCTCTCATTAAAGCACGCCGCATCAGTATGACATGGATGGTGATTTGCCTCGCCGGTGCGATTGGTATCGGTTTCTTCGGGATTCCTTATTTCTTTGCTAACCCCAATGTGGCTGGCTTGGTAAATAATGAACCAGAACAAGTCTTTATTGAATTGGCTAAATTGCTCTTTAATCCATGGATTGCTGGTATTCTACTTTCTGCGATTTTAGCAGCAGTAATGAGCACACTTTCTGCACAATTATTAATTTCTTCAAGCTCTATTACTGAAGATTTTTATAAAGGGTTTATTCGCCCAAAAGCCGCTGAAAAAGAATTAGTTTGGTTAGGTCGTGCAATGGTTTTAGTTATTGCCGCTATCGCCATTTGGATTGCGCAAGATGAAAACAGCAAAGTACTAAAACTCGTTGAATTTGCCTGGGCTGGGTTTGGTTCTGCATTTGGTCCTGTGGTGCTTTTCTCCTTATTCTGGAAACGCATGACTTCATCAGCGGCGATGGCTGGCATGGTTGTCGGCGCAGTTGTCGTATTTGCTTGGAAATCCGTCATTCCTAAAACCAGTGAGTGGTTTAATGTTTATGAAATGATCCCTGGATTTGCTCTCGCTAGCCTAGCAATTATTGTGGTTTCTCTTCTGTCTGGAGAACCGGAAAATGAAGTTAAAGAAACCTTTGAGAAAGCCGAAAAAGCTTATAAGGAAGCAAAATAATGATTGATTTTCGTCCTTTTTATCAGCAAATTGCCACCACCAATTTATCTGCTTGGCTAGAAACGTTGCCTTTGCAGTTAAAAGAATGGGAAAAACAAACCCATGGTGATTATGCCAAATGGTCAAAAATCGTGGATTTTCTCCCTGATTTGCAGGCAGATATTATTGATTTAAAAAATGCCGTGAAATCTGACCGCACTTCCCCACTTTCAGAGGGTGAAAAACAACGCATTATCCACCATTTAAAGCAATTGATGCCATGGCGAAAAGGACCTTATCATTTATTTGATATTCATGTAGATTGCGAATGGCGTTCTGATTTCAAATGGGATCGTGTTTTGCCTCATCTTGCACCATTAAAAGATCGTACCATTTTAGATGTGGGCTGCGGTAGCGGTTACCATATGTGGCGAATGGTTGGTGAAGGTGCAAAAATGGTGGTGGGTATTGATCCAACCGAACTTTTCCTTTGCCAATTTGAGGCCGTTCGAAAATTATTAAATAATGATCGACGAGCTAACTTAATCCCATTAGGCATTGAAGAAATGCAATCACTTGCGGCATTTGATACGGTATTCTCAATGGGTGTGCTTTATCATCGTAAATCACCGCTCGATCACCTCACTCAACTAAAAAATCAATTAGTAAAAGGTGGCGAGCTCGTCTTAGAAACCTTAGTGGTTGATGGCGATGTGAATACGGTATTAGTGCCTTCAGATCGCTATGCCAAAATGAAAAACGTATATTTTATTCCTTCTGTTGCTGCACTCATCAATTGGTTGGAAAAAGTCGGCTTTACTAATGTGCGTTGTGTGGATGTCGCCACCACAACATTAGAAGAACAGCGTAAAACGGATTGGTTAGAAAATGAAAGTTTGATTGATTTCTTAGATCCAAATAATCACAGTAAAACTATCGAAGGCTATCAAGCACCAACTCGTGCAGTGATTTTAGCCAATAAATAATTGCTTAAATAAAAGAGCGGTCAAAAAATTCAATGTTTTTTTGACCGCTCTTTGCTTTTCTATTTTAATTATTTTAATGCAATATGCACCGTAATCTCTTCTCGATCGTGATACAAATGCTTAGCCTGAATATCAAATTCCAGTTCTTTTTCTGCCAACATCACTGCAAGATTTTCTAGGCACAACATCACTTCTTGATAACGTTTTTTCATTGGCAATTTCAAGTTGAAAATGGTTTCTCGGCACCAGCCGTTAATCAGCCATTTTCCGATTAAATTGGCTATGCGGCTTGGTTGTTCCACCATATCACACACAAGCCAATCAATATGCTTGCGTTTTGGTGGTTGGAATTTAAATCCGTCTTCTGGGCAATGTTCTATTCTACCGGTATCATGCAAACTGGCCGCCATTTTGCCGTGATCGACCGCATACACAAATAAACCACGTTTCACTAATTGATAGGTCCAGCCGCCAGGGCAAGCTCCAAGATCAACGCCAACCATATTTTCATTTAAGCGTTTACTTTCTTCATTTCGAGGAATAAAGGTTAAAATCGCTTCTTCCAATTTTAAAGTTGAACGGCTTGGCGCATCCGCTGGGAATTTCAAACGTGGTATCCCCATAAAATGGGTAGAGTTATTGCCAAGATAAGAATACCCTACATAGCAGCAATTCGGCTGAGTGAAAAAACAATGTAAAATCTGACCGCGCTTTGCATTCGGCTTACCTTGTAACCAACCTTGTTTTTTCAACGCTTGACGTAACGGCACGGTGAATTTTCGGCAAAATGTCGAAAGCTCTTTGGCTTCATTGGTATCTGCTGTTTCGACAAATAACTCTACCGCTTGCTTAAGATTAATGTCTTCTGCAATATGTTTATATTGAGCAAGAATTGGCGAGATACGATCTTGAGGATCGAGATTTTCTAAGAGATCTGAAACAACGAGCATTTGACGCGCAAAAATCAAACGATTAAAAGGGATTTCTCGCGCTAAACGATCTGCATCACCCGGTTGATAACATTCAAAAATGACATAGCCGCTGTTTTCTACTACGCGAGCAAAACCAAATACACCACGCTCAGAGGCTCGGTCAGTAATTTCTGCGGCGACTTCTTTTTCAAAGCCAATTCGACAATATAAGGCTAATTTATTCATGTTTTCCTAATTTAATTGAATCTTTAATCCATTTTCTAAAGGCTTGAATTTGTTCATCATCTAAACGATCTAAATGATTGACCACATAGAATGATTTTGGATCCCGCAATTCGGTTGGTAACACAATTTGCAAATGACCGTTTTCAATTTCTTGCTGAGCCAAAATACGATTAGCTAACGCAATACCCTGCCCATGAACGGCCGCTTGCAATGCCATAAAAGTATGGCTAAATAACGGACCTTGCTGAATATTCAAATCATCTAATTTGAGATAATCCGCCATCGCTTGCCAGTTATCTCGAGTATGCGTATGAATCAGCGTATGCTTTTTCAAATCATCAGGGCAACGCACCGGCGTTTTCTCAAGCAATGAAGGTGCAGCTAAAATCACGAGATTTTCTTCGCCTAAACGATCAACCTGTAAGTTCTCCCAATCGCCTTTGCCATAATAAATGGCAATATCAATTTCTTTATTCAATAAACCTTCATCTTGATCCACGCCCTTCAAGCGCACTTCAATTTCAGGGTGTTGTTTATTAAAATCACTCAAATGAGGCACAAGCCATTGAATACCAAAGGTTTGTGGTACGCTAATTGCCAAATGTGGCTCAGCTTTAAGCGTTAATAAACGTTCAGTCGCTTCATTTAATTTTCGTAACACTTTGTTAATATCAACAAAGTAGGCTTTCCCAAATTCAGTCAATTCGAGCGAACGATTTTTTCGAATAAAAAGCTCAACACCTAAAAAATCTTCTAATAATTTTATTTGATGGCTCACTGCGGCTTGTGTCACAAAAAGTTCATCTGCCGCTTTTGTGAAGCTTAAATGTCGTGCAGCAGACTCGAAAGACTTTAATGAATTCAAGGGAGGCAAACGTTTATACATGATTCTTCCCAACAGCTAAATTTTAGTTTATAATAATAAAAGTTCAATTCGGATTAGTTTTTTTTATGCGTCAAATAAAAAAACATCACTTGTCCTTCCATCACCTTCTACCTACAATACACCCATACTTAATGATTGGTAATTCCTTACAAGTTAATGAGTTTCAGACTTAAGTATGATGTTGTGTTTGCATATAGTTCGGTTCTCCGAGCTGGAGTAACAATTAAGTTACTCATTTACTTCCTATATATATTAAACCATTCTGGTTAAGCGCTGCTCGTTTCGAGCGGCGTTTTTTTATTCTTAGCATTCTAACATAAGCAAAATTTTATTTCCTGACCAACTTCACAAATTTGAAAATCCAATAAAAATTTTGAGAAATCACAATATTTTTGTGTTTAAAGGTTTTCATAGTTATCGTAATGGTGTAGATTAACTGCATTTCCATTCATAAAATTATTTATACAAATTAAGGAAGCAAAATGAAAGACTTAGACTGGAACAATCTTGGATTTAGTTATATCAAAACAGATTACCGATTCATCGCACATTGGAAAGATGGTAAATGGGATGAAGGTAAACTCACCAGCGATAATATGCTACATATCCACGAAGGTTCAACTGCAATTCACTACGGTCAACAATGCTTTGAAGGCTTAAAAGCCTATCGTTGTAAAGACGGTTCAATCAACTTATTCCGTCCTGATCAAAATGCAAAACGCATGCAACACACCTCTGATCGCTTATTAATGCCACAAGTGCCAACAGAATTATTTATCCGTGCTTGTAAAGAAGTGGTGAAAGCAAACCAAGAATGGTTAGGTCCTTACGGATCTGGCGCAACATTATATTTACGTCCATTCCTCTTTGGTACAGGCGCGAATATCGGTGTAAAAACCGCACCTGAATTTATTTTCTCTGTATTCTGCTGCCCTGTTGGCGCTTATTTCAAAGGTGGTTTAGCACCATCTAACTTCATTACGACTGATTACGACCGTGCTGCCCCTATGGGTACAGGTGGCGTAAAAGTGGGTGGTAACTATGCTGCAAGCTTACTTCCACATGAATTAGCGGCAGAGGCTAGCACATCAGAGCGTAAATTTGCAGATGCGATCTATCTCGATCCAAAAACACATACTAAAATTGAAGAAGTGGGTGCAGCAAACTTCTTTGGTATCACTAAAGATAATAAATTTATCACTCCTGCATCTGAATCCATTTTACCAAGTATCACCAAATACTCCTTACTTTACATTGCAAAAGAGCGTTTAGGTATGGAAGCTATCGAAGGTGATGTGTATATCGATCAACTTGATCAATTTGCAGAAGCGGGGGCTTGTGGTACTGCCGCAGTGATTACGCCAGTAGGCGGTATTCAACACAAAGGCAAATTCCACGTGTTCTATTCAGAAACTGAAGTAGGTCCTGT
>CAUUXN010000083.1:0-7090 GCA_963548985.1 uncultured Haemophilus sp.
TCCCAAAACGTTTTGCCGCATCAATCTGCAATGCTGACAACGAATAAGGCAAAGGCGCCGTTTCTTTTTCTCGCTTATCCACATATTCGGTCACTTCGGCCGGTTGATCGGTAATACGCTTCACGACATTTTCGGCCAACCCTAAAGACAGTACGCGACCATCTTCATCTTGGTAATCTTCACAAGCCTTACTCGGTTGCCAAAGTGCAGAAAAAAGTGCGGTCGGATTTTCTGACGTTTTTTCTTCTTTCACCCACGCCAACACTTCATAGAAATCTTTTGGTTGGAAATGTTCAATTTCCAAATCACGGCGAACAATCAAACCTAATACGGGAGTTTGTACTCGCCCAACGGAAAGCACGCCATCATAACCGGCTTGGCGACCGCGAATGGTATAAGCGCGGGTCATATTAATACCGTACAGCCAATCAGCACGAGCACGCGCCAGCGCAGAGGTGGCTAATGGAATAAAATGACGATTCGGTTGGAGCTTTTGTACGGCTTTTTCCACCGCACTTGGATTAAGATCGCTAATCAGACAACGCAAAATGCCATCACGTTTTTCCGCTGATAAATTGGCATAACTAAACACTTCATCCACCAGCAACTGCCCTTCTCTATCCGGGTCGCCTGCATTAACTAAAACATCGGCTTGATGAATCAGTTTTTCTACCACAGAAAGTTGTTTTTTCACTTCTTTTCGCGGTAACAGAATCCATTTTTCAGGAATGATGGGTAAATGTTCTAAACGCCATTGTTTGAATTTCGGATCGTAGGCATCGGGTTCAGCCTGTTCGAGCAAATGCCCCACGCACCAAGTCACGACATCATCATTGCCGCATTTAATAAAACCATCACCCCGTTGATGAGGTTTTGGCAATACATCGGCAATAGCTCGCCCAAGACTGGGTTTCTCGGCAATAAACAGGCGCATAAGATTAGTCGATCTGACGACGACCTAAGAAAGAATGAGTTAAGGTAGTGCCGTCTACGGTTTCTAATTCCCCACCGACAGGGATCCCGTGAGCAATACGGCTTACTTTAATATTATGTTGATGGCAAATTTCCGCAATATAATTAGCCGTGGCATCGCCTTCCACCGTTGGATTGGTCGCTAAAATCACTTCGTGGAAAGATTCTTCTACTAGACGTTTTTGCAATAAATCTAAACCAATCTCTTTTGGCCCAATACCATCTAGAGGCGATAAGTGCCCCATTAAGACAAAATAACGCCCAGAAAATTGGCCTGTTTGCTCAATAGCCTGAATATCCGCCGGCATTTCCACCACGCAAAGCAAACCTGAATTTTGACGACGAGGATTGTTACAAATATTACATGTTTCCTCTTCGGTAAAATCACGACACTGCGAACAATGCCCAATTTTAGACATGGCTTCCGTTAATGCACGTGCTAAATTCATCCCACCGCTACGGTTGCGTTGTAAAAGATGATAAGCCATGCGCTGTGCTGATTTCGGGCCAACGCCTGGCAAGCAACGAAGGTTTTCAATAAGATGTTCTAAAAGTGGACTGCTTTGCATAATATTTATGATGGGAGAAAATGGATGGTGTGTGAACCTATAGATTCACACACCCGATGAATTAAAATGGAAGTTTCATTCCTGGAGGTAATGGCATGCCTGCGGTTACAGAAGCCATTTTTTCTTTTTGTAATTCTTCTGCACGACGGACTGCATCGTTGAATGCAGCAGCGATTAAATCTTCCAACATTTCTTTGTCGTCTTCCATTAAAGAAGGATCGATCTCAATACGACGGCAGTTGTGCGCACCATTAATCGTAATTTTTACTAAACCCGCACCACTTTCGCCTGTTACTTCTAATTGGGCAATTTCTTCCTGCATTTTTTGCATTTTTTCTTGCATTTGTTGGGCTTGTTTCATCAAGCCGCCTAAACCGCCTTTTCCAAACATTGGATTTTCCTTCTTAAATTAACTAAAACGAGCCGCATTTTAGCGAAAAAATTTGCCTTTGGGAACAGAGAAATTTATTATTCCACACTTCAAAACTGGGTCAAAAACGACCGCACTTTTATTTAGGAATCGCTGATGGAAACTCGTTATTACTTTATATTTACGGCAGCTATTATTTTGTTACAACTGCTGATTTATATTTTTAATAAAACGCTGATTTGGTGGATTAACAAACCGTTATCCAAAAAGACAAGACGATCAATCACCTTCACCAGCTTTTTACTTCCTAATGTCTTGGTTATTTGCCATTTTTTAAAGTTTTTTACGGCATTTCGACTTATCGCTTTAGTGCTCGCGCTACTCCTTTTTTCAGCCTTTGCGAGTATTGCCGTCGGATGTATTCATTTTCTTTTCCGAAAATCTAAATCCATCACAAAAATCGACCGCACTTTACGCATTGCTTACCCCGTTTTATTTATTGGCACCATTACTTTAAGTGTGTATAACGCCTATGTTACCCGTGTTATTCATTATGAAATCACACTAGATAAGCCCATTAAACCGCTGCGAATTGGCATGGCAAGCGACCTCCATTTAGGTAAATTATTTGGTGGGAAAGAATTGGATAAACTGGCTGATATTATGCAGCAAGAAAAGGTGGATATCATTTTACTGCCTGGCGATATTATGGACGATAACGTCAATGCCTATTTAGCCGAAAAAATGCAACCTCATCTGGCAAAACTCAAGGCTCCAATGGGTGTTTATGCCACACTAGGCAATCACGATTTATTTGGAGACCAAGATCGAATTTATCAAGAAATTCGCAAAGCAGGTATCACCGTATTAAGAGATGAAACATTAACGTTAAACAATGAGTTGGTGCTTATTGGACGAAATGACAATCTTGCTCACGATAGACCAAGTACCGAGACATTATTAAAACAAGTGAATACGGACTTGCCAACTATTCTCTTGGATCACCGCCCAACAGATATTGAAAAACATGCTTCACTTCCGCTTGATATTCAAGTTTCAGGGCATGCGCATAAAGGGCAAGTATTCCCAGCGAGTTTAATCACGAAAATGATGTATCGTTTGGATTATGGTCATGAAAAAATTGGCAATCCACATGTTTTTGTCACTTCAGGTTACGGCTTCTGGGGCATTCCAATGCGTTTAGGATCACAGTCGGAAGTGATTATTATTGATGTAAAAGGAAAATAAAAAAGAGCGGTCAAAAATGACCGCTCTTTTATTATCAATGAAATCTTAAGAACACACTACTTTCACCGCTAAGCCACCTTTCGATGTTTCGCGATATTTGGCATTCATGTCTTTACCTGTTTCATACATGGTTTCAATCACTTTATCCAAGGTTACGCGAGGGTTTGTGGTTCGACGTAATGCCATACGGCTAGCATTAATTGCTTTCACTGAAGCAATCGCGTTACGTTCAATACAAGGCACCTGTACTTGTCCACCAACAGGGTCGCAAGTTAAGCCCAAATTATGTTCCATCGCAATTTCAGCTGCAATACACACTTGTACTGGCGTACCGCCTAGGATTTCAGTTAACCCCGCTGCGGCCATTGAACATGCCACACCCACTTCACCTTGGCAGCCCACTTCTGCACCAGAAATAGACGCATTCATCTTATAAAGTGAACCAATCATACCTGCAGTCAATAAGTAGCGCTCAATCACATCCTGTGTTAAAGGTCCGACGAATTTTTCGTAATAAGAAAGCACAGCTGGAACAATACCACAAGCACCGTTAGTTGGTGCAGTCACGACACGTCCACCTGCAGCATTCTCTTCGTTTACTGCGAGGGCAAACATATTCACCCAATCGATTACGTGCATTGGATCATTTGCAAGACGATTACTATTAGCTTGCAAGAGACGATAAAGTGACGGTGCACGACGCACCACTTTTAATGGGCCAGGTAACACGCCTTCTGTATTGACACCATGCTCAATACAATCCTTCATGGTTTTCCAAACATTATGTAAATGCGCTTCAACCTCTTTTTTATCACGTAATGCTAATTCATTTCTCATCATCACCGTAGAAAGCATTAAGCCATTTTCCTGACAATGTTTCAAAATATCTTCAGCATATTGATAAGGATACGGCACGGCTACAGGATTCTCTTTCTCTTGACCAAAATGCGCTTCATCTACGATAAAACCACCACCGATTGAATAATAGGTTTGACGGTAAAGCACATTACGCTCAGCATCTAATGCGGTAATTGTCATGCCGTTTTCATGCAATGATAAAAAGGAATTATGGAATACCATATTGACATCCCAATCGAAATTAACCGTTTTTTTACCCTGTGCAATCGACAGTTTTTTGGTTTGTTTAACCTGTTCAATAAATGTTGGGATTAAATCAATGTCTACATCGTGTGGCAGATAGCCTGCTAATCCCATGATGATCGCAATATCAGTATTATGGCCATGCCCCGTCATAGAGAGAGAGCCATACACATCCACATGCAAGGTCGCGACCGCATCAAATTTGCCTTGCTCGATTAAATCGTCAATAAACTGTTTACCCGCTTTCATTGGGCCAACAGTATGAGAGCTGGATGGCCCAACCCCCACTTTAAACATATCAAATACACTAATCATATTATTTCAATCCTAAGCTAAACTAAAAAGCCGCTTATAATAATCCATATACAACTGCAGAGATAGCAATTAATCCCATTACTGTTACAAATACATTACTAAAACGACCTTGATAGCGTTTCATCGCTGGCACATTGCGGATTGCATACATTGGCATAATAAAAAGGATCATCGCAATAATTGGGCCGCCAAGTGATTCAATTAAGCCTAAAATACTTGGGTTAATGATTGCTACGCCCCATAAAGTGAGTAAGAAGAATACTGCAGTACCGTAATTTAATTTTTTACGATTTACACTTTCACCTTTCATTTTGAGGTATAAACCTTCTAAGCCTTCACGCGCCCCTAAATAATGTCCAAAGAATGAACTCGTAATCGCGAAGAAAGCCACTAATGGTGCAAAATAAGAAATATATGGATTGTCAAATTTGTTCGCAAGATACGACAAGATACTGATGTTTTGCGCTTTTGCCTCTAATAACTCTGCTGGTGTTAAAGTTAATACGCAACTAAACACAAAGAACATCACGAAGAAAAGTAATACGGTTGAAGTGCCTTTCTCTGTATGACCAATGTGATATTCCGTTTTATCAAAATCTTTATATTCACGTTGTTGAGAAAGTGTGAAAGAAGAAATTGCCGGAGAATGGTTAAAAGAGAATACCAACACTGGAATAGTTAACCACAATGTCGTCACAAAACCACTAGCGGTAGGAAGCTCATAAAGCATTGATGCATTCCATTGAGGAATGAGATAGATTGATAATGCAAAGAGAATCAATACCAATGGATAAACTAATAATTCAGTGATTTTCAACATGACTTTTTCACTGAATAACATTACCGAAATCAATACCGCAATCAATACAAAAGAAAGGATTACCCGATTTGGTGAAGCCATGCCTAATTGGTTGACAATAAAAGAATCGACGGTATTGGTGATCCCGTTTCCATAAATCAATAAAATCGGGAAGATCGCAAAGAAATATAATAAGGTAATCAATTTCCCTGCAGTTGGACCGAAATGCTCTTCCACCACTTCCGTAATATCACTGCCCGGTTTAGAAGAAGACAAAACGAAATAAGCCAAACCACGATGCGCAAAATATGTCATCGGCCCGACTAAAATCGCCATCACAACCAATGGCCAGAAACCGCCCATCCCTGCATTAATTGGTAAAAATAATACCCCTGCGCCCACCGCAGTACCAAATAAATTTAACACCCAAGCGACATCAAATTTATTCCATTTTTTGTTAGTTGTAGTGCTCATAAATCACCCTCTAAAGTTAAAATTATAAAATCGTTTATTTAATGATTATTCATTCATTAAATTAGTGGCTGCATTATGATGAGATTAGGGATTGATTACAAAGTGCAAAATAATAAAGTGTGATCTTGCTAACAATTTTATGTGACTTTTTTACATAAATATTTATCTAGATCAAAAAAGTGCGGTGAGAAATTTGAGCCAATTTTAGAGAGAGAAAAAATAACAAAATAGTGATTGAATTCTGAAAAGCAAAAAGCCGCTAAATTTCTTTAGCGGCTTCTTAGAATTTGGCTCCTCCTGCGGGACTCGAACCTGCGACATATGGATTAACAGTCCACCGTTCTACCGACTGAACTAAGGAGGAAATGGTGCCTCGAGGCGGAATCGAACCACCGACACGGGGATTTTCAATCCCCTGCTCTACCGACTGAGCTATCGAGGCGTTATCGTTATTGGCTACTGCCTGACAACGGAGCGTATTAAACTATTTTTTCGGGTATCGGTCAACAATTAAATTCAAAAAAAGTGAAAAATTTGGTGTATTTGAATGGTTAATAACCAAAACGTCTATAAAAAGAACGTATTTTGAAAAACTCAATTAAAAATAACCGCACTTTATAGAAAAAATAATGCCCGAGAGAAACGTCTTTCGGGCATGGTATTTAATTTCTGAAATTATCGTCTTACACGGAATTTCTTCTGGGCCGCATCCACTTTCAGCAAGTAGTTTCTTGCTTGTGAGGATGGGTGTGCGGTCGTTAAGATACGATATACTTGTTCAGGATACATCTGGTTGATCTTATAGATCGCCTCATCTTTATCCTCATCGAATACACGTAATACTGCACCTGCACCACTGTTGTAAGCAGAAATCATTGCAAAACGTTTAGAGGTAGGGTTCGTAATACCATCTAAATATTGATTTTGCAGAATCCATAAGTAAGAAACCCCCGCATCAATATTATTTGCAGGATCATAAAGGTAACGCGCAGATGGCTGTCCACCTTTACCTTTCATCGCAAATACATCGCGACCTGCTGTGCTTGGTACCACTTGCATTAAGCCGATTGCATTCGCATAACTGATCGCATACGGGTTGAAGCTAGATTCTGTTTGCATAATACCTAAGATCAAGCTTTCATCAATGCCATAGCGTTCTGCGGCTTTACGGACTAATGGAATATATTTTTGTGCACGCACTTCAACGTGGTTTGCAATCATTGAGATCACCACAAATTGCAC
>CAUUXN010000084.1:0-7048 GCA_963548985.1 uncultured Haemophilus sp.
TACGCGAAAACTACGTTGCTCGTTTAGTTGAATTACGTAAATCTAAAGGCTTAACCGAAGAACAAGCGCGTGCACAATTAGAAGACACCGTTGTATTAGGTACGATGATGTTAGAAGCTGGCGAAGTAGATGGTTTAGTCTCTGGTGCCGTTCACACCACTGCAAATACCATTCGTCCACCGATGCAAATCATCAAAACAGCACCAGGTAGCTCAATTATCTCATCTGTATTCTTCATGTTATTACCAGACCAAGTATTAGTGTATGGTGACTGTGCAGTAAACCCAGAACCAACTGCAGAGCAACTGGCTGAAATCGCAATTCAATCCGCTGAATCTGCAAAAGCATTTGGTTTAAATCCGAAAGTGGCAATGCTTTCTTACTCAACCGGTACTTCTGGTTCTGGTCAATCTGTAGAGAAAGTGAAAGAAGCTACCCGTATTGCACAAGAAAAACGTCCTGATTTATTAATTGACGGTCCATTACAATACGATGCTGCGGTTATGAAAGATGTGGCGGCGTCTAAAGCACCAAATTCTAAAGTAGCAGGCCAAGCAAACGTATTTGTATTTCCTGATATCAACGCAGGTAATATCGGCTATAAAGCAGTTCAACGTTCTGCTGATTTAGTGGCTGTAGGCCCAATGCTTCAAGGTATGCGTAAACCGGTTAATGACTTATCTCGTGGTGCATTAGTGGATGATATCATCTACACCATCGCATTAACCGCGATCCAAGCAACTCAAGCTTAATTAAAGCCATCGTTGTAAAACACTAAAGAAAATAACCGCACTTTTGATGATTCAAAGTGCGGTTATTTTTAAGCTTGTTTTTTATGGCTACTCTACGGATTTTAAGTGCTCAACTAGCTTTAAGCCGATTTCTCTTCTCCACCCTAAAAGTAAATCAGGCAGTTTTGTCATATCTTCATTTTTTAGCCAAACCCATTTGATGAGATCTTCTAAATTTCGTTTACTCGCCAGAATATCAAGGGTTAATCCTTTTGGGATCAGTTCATAAGCTTTTTCTTGTAATAATCGAATTGCCTTTTTATAACGAGGATCATCCACAATACGCACTAAACGTTTAGGATAATCATAAGGGGAAATTCGGCGGCTTTGTGCTAACAATTGAAGCATTTTTTTACCACGCACACGGACTTCATTTTCAGATAATCCAAGCGCTAACATTTCTGATGTATTACGAGGATTATTTTTTGCTACTTTCCAAAGGTTATCCGATTTCACCACATAAGAAAGGGCTAAGTTTCGTGCCATTGCTGTTTCTTGTCGCCATTTGGCCAATAGCTGTAAACGTGCTAATTCGAGCGGATTCAATTTCCAAACATTCGGAATATCCAAATAAGCTTTATTTGGATCGCGATCGTCTAATTTACTGGTTTTCGAAATTGCAAGCTGGCAATCATCAATTACCGCTTGAAGCCAAGGTGATTGCGCTAATTCTATTTGCATTTTTTGATAGACCGGCAAGAGATACCATACATCCCCTGCGGCATATTGTAGCTGTACGGGTGAAAGTGGACGTTTTAGCCAGTTTGTACGTGTTGCCCCTTTATCCATTTCAACGCCCAAATAATGCAACACCAATTTGGCTAGGCCCGCTGAATTAGCAAAACCTAGAAAACGTGCCATAATTTGCGTATCCATCATAGGTTGTGGAAGTGCATCAAACTCTTGTAAGAAAACCAATAAATCTTCATTACAAGCATGCAAAATTTTTGTCACCTGCTGATCGCGTAATAATTCCACAAAAGGTGAAAAATCAGTAATGGATAAAGGATCGATTAATGAAACACGTTCACCATCATAAAGTTGAATTAATCCTAATTTAGGATAATAGGTCGATACCCGCATAAATTCGGTATCTAAAGCGACCGCACTTTGCTGACGAGCTAACTGGCAAACCTGAGCCAGTTCTTCATTATTTTGAATTAACGTAAAGTGCGGTTGATTTTGGCATTCTTTTATCATTGTAATAGGATGTATTTTCAAATAGAGGTACAGACTAAACAGGGATATGAACACATATCCCTGATTTAATTAATGTTGCGCGCGTTTTGCTATTTCTTCATCACGCAGTATGCGTCTTAAAATTTTGCCTACATTACTTTTCGGTAATTCATCACGAAACTCAATATCTTTCGGGACTTTATAACCTGTGAGATGTTGTCTGCAATGCTGGCGTAATTCATCACGCGTGAGGCTATCATCTTTCTTCACAACGAAGATTTTGATGGTTTCTCCCGACACCTCATGTGGCACACCAATAGCGACCACTTCAGCAACTTTATAATTTAGCATCACGACATCTTCGATTTCATTTGGATAAACGTTGAAGCCTGAAACTAAGATCATATCTTTTTTGCGGTCAACAATACGGAGGCTATAGCTCTCATCCATAATGACGATGTCACCCGTTGCCATCCAGCCATCTTTAAGCACTTCAGCAGTCGCTTCAGGACGTTGCCAATACCCACGCATGACTTGTTCACCTTTAACCCAAAGCTCTCCGGCTTCACCAAGTTGTGCTTCTGAGCCATCGTCTTTGATAATCTTAATATCAGTATTTGGCACTGGTACACCGATTGTACCATTGTGTTTCACCACATTAATCGGACAAGCGGCAATTAGCGGTGAGCATTCTGTCATGCCATAACCTTCAATGATGTTACAGCCAGTTAAATCATGCCAACGTGTTGCAACTGATTGTTGGATCGCCATACCGCCGCCAACTGAAAGTTTTAATCGTGAAAAATCCACTTCTTTGAAATTTTCATTATTAAGTAGCGCATTAAACAAGGTATTTACCCCTGTAATCGCTTCAAAGCTGTATTTTTTGAGCTCTTTAACAAATCCATCAATATCACGTGGATTCGTAATTAAGAGCGCAGTCACGCCAAGCTCTAAGAAAAGTAAACAGTTTACCGTTAAGGCAAAAACATGATAAAGCGGTAAAGCCAGTACGGCAACGCGTTGCTTAGCATGATCGCCAATAAATGGCTCTGCAATCCACTTAGCTTGGAAAATATTGGTAATAATATTGCCATGTGTCAGCATAGCACCCTTAGCAACACCTGTCGTTCCGCCTGTATATTGTAAAAAGGCTAGATCTTCACGATCTACTTGAGGACGAACGTATTGGCGAAATTTACCAATACTCAATACTTCACGGAAAGTGACGGCATTCGGTAATTTATATTTTGGCACTAACTTTTTAACGTATTTCACCACAAAATTGACCAAATTACGCTTACCAAAAGAAAGCTGATCGCCCATTCTTGTTAAAATAACGTGCTTCACTTTAGTATTAAATACAATTTTTTCTAAGGTTGAAGCAAAGTTTGAAACCACAACAATGGCTGTTGCGCCGCTATCTTGTAACTGATGTTCTAATTCACGTGGGGTATAAAGTGGATTTACGTTTACCACAACTAAACCCGCACGTAAGATACCAAAAAGCGCAATAGGATATTGCAATAAATTCGGCATCATTAATGCAACACGCTCACCACGTTCTAGCTTCAATTCATTTTGTAAATAAGCGGCAAATGCACGGCTACGCTCTTCTAATTTACGAAATGTTAAAACCTGCCCCATGTTGATATAGGCGGGACGGTCTGGGTGCTCACGAATTGCTTTATCTAAAATATCGAGAATTGAATCATACTTGGATGTATCCAGTGTGGTAGGTGAACCTTCTGGATAATTTTGAAACCAAACTTTTTCCATTTTTTATCCTTATTCTTTGGAAAATTTTCTTAATTTTATCATTTAGTTAATAGAGATAATAGCGAATTTCAGGCTCGCCATACCAATAATACGGTCGTCTACCGAAAAAGCCCCAATCATCCCACATATCATCTGGATAATAATAACTTTGTGAAAGCTTCCAGACACGATAATGATTGGTTTTAATAACCGGATAAATATAATTGGCTTGATCAACCTTGCCTTGTTCTGTTTTCAGCAAGGTACCACCAATTGTAATAAATTGATCTTTTAAGCTTTCAGGTTCTACAAAGCCATCAAGATAAGTGATAAAACGTCCATTAGGTTGTTCATCAATCATCGGTTTTGCTGAGGTTGAGTAAACTGGATAGCTTAATACTTCAATTTTAGTTTTATTCGGCAAGGCTTGTGCGGTTAATACTTTTCCACCCAAACGTATTGATTTGCACTGACAGCTATAATCACTCGGTTGAATTGAAGACAATGATTTTAAAGTAAACTGCTCTTTTTCCAGCCCTTTCGGCGCATTGACACATCCCACTAATGTGGCCGAAAGTGCGGTCAAAACTAAGATCGTTTTTTTATTCATCTTCAACTCCTTTTTGAAAATTATTCACGCCCTGGTAATTTTTTCCAAGTTACTTCATTACGCAAATAAACAGGTTCAATTTCTAAGGCGGATATGATTTTATTCTGCGCATAATCTGTTAAAGCAAGCTCAAGCATATATTGTGCAGAAGGTAAAATAATATCACTCCCTTCTAAACCACTGTCTTTAAATTGAGGATACGCTGCCCAACCAGTGCCGACTCTGTATGCAGATAAATCTGAAAGCTGCTCAAGTACTTTTTCTGGTTGGCAAACTTGTTCTTCAATGACAGGGTTCCATTGGAAAAACTCACCCAATTCTGACCGCACTTTTTCTCGTTTTACTTGAGAAAAATAAACTTCATTCATTCTCGCATCAATGGCAGCTGCCACATTTTCAGCTTGATGTAATTCAAATGCAGCCTGAACCATTGCTGTTAAATTTGATACCGCAATAACAGGTAAATCAGCCCCTAATGCAAGCCCCTGAGCAATCCCTGCACCGACACGAACACCAGTAAAACTACCAGGGCCGCGTCCAAATGCTAACGCATCTACTTGCTTCAAATTGATACCTGAATTGGCAAGTAACTCATCAATCATTGGAAGAATACGTTTTGTGTGTGTACGTTGCGCTAATTCATCTAGATGTGTTTTTTCGCCTTTATGCCAAAGAGCAACAGAACAGGCTTCTGTTGAAGTATCAAGTGCTAATAAAGTGATATTTTTCATTATTAATCCATTTTCTCATTTTGTAAGAATTGTACCACTTTGTTGAGATCTCGGGTACGGGTTGAATTAGGTAAACTTTTTAGAAAGGTTTCGCCGTAATTTCGCATAACAAGACGATTATCACAAATAATTACCGCACCACGATCTGTTACATCTCGAATTAGGCGTCCTACACCTTGTTTCAGCGTAATAACTGCTTCAGGGATCTGTATATCATTAAATGGATCGCCTCCTTGTAATCGGCAATCTTCAATGCGCGCTTTTAGTAAAGGTTCATCTGGTGCAGTAAAAGGCAATTTATCAATAATGACTAATGAAAGTGCATCACCACGGACATCCACGCCTTCCCAAAAGCTAGAAGTTGCAACCAGCACGCTGTGGGTTTCATGAATAAATTGTTCGAGTAATTTTACTTTAGGCATTTCACCTTGTAATAAGATAGAAAGCTCACTATTTTCTCTAAAATACTCTGCCAAGCCTCTCATCATTAAATAAGAAGTACAAAGCACAAAGCATCTCCCTTTATTCGCTTCAATGATAGGCAACAACATTTCACCAAGAGCTTGTAACGTATTATTTTGATTCGTTGCTGGTAAATAACGTGGTACGCAAAGTAGCGATTGATTAGGATAATCAAAAGGACTGTGAAGAATTTTTTGTTCTGCCTCCTCAATTCCAAGTCGCTGACAGAAATGATTAAAAGTGCCACCAACTTCAAGAGTGGCTGAGGTGAAAATCCAAGCTGCGTCTTTATTATTTAGCTGTTCGCCAAATTTATCTGCGACAGTGAGTGGCGTAATATGCAAACCAAATTGTCGCCCCATACTTTCGTACCAATAACAATAGCCAACAATGGCCGTATCACAAAGACGAATTAATTGATTCTTGATACTTTCAGTGCGTTCAAAAATACTATCCAAAGTCTGAGAGCGCCCTAATGCAATCTTGATAACCTCAGAAAGAAACTCAATTTTTTCTTGTAATAATTCAACCGATTTTTTGACCGCACTTTGTTTAAATAGCTCACGCCAATTTCCTCGCTGATTTCCTTCACCAAGAAGAAGACGAAAATCCTGAATGACTTTAAGCAAAGTATCTGCCGTTGTGCCAAGCTGTGGCATATCTTTCAATTCTGTTCGATAAACAATATTGATATCTTTACATAAATCAAATAGCTGGCGAGAAGTTAATGATTGGCCAAAGTACTGGCTTGCTATATCGGGGAGTTGATGTGCTTCATCAAAAATAATAACTTCTGCATTAGGGATAAGCTCACCAAAGCCACTTTCTTTTACCGCCATATCAGCAAAGAAAAGATGATGATTTACAACAACGAGATCTGCATTTAACGCTTTTTTACGAGCTTGTGCTACATAGCATTCAGCGTAGTTAGGGCAATCTGTTCCCAAACAACTTTCTGCCGTACTCGTCAATTGAGGCAAAATTGGGTTATCCTCAGCCAATTCAATACATTCTGTTAAATCACCTGTTTTCGTCGCATTATTCCATTTTCTTACTTTACTTAAATCGGCTAAAACAGATTTATCCCCAAGCACACCTTGAGCAATAACTTGATCCAGACGCTCCAAACATAAATAATTGGATCGCCCTTTTAATAACGCAATTTTTCCTGAATAATTTAAGGTTTTTTTTATGGCAGGTAGATCTCTTGAAAAAAGCTGATCTTGTAGATTTTTAGATCCAGTTGAAATGATTGTTTTCTTTCCAGCAATGAGTGCCGGTGCCAAATAAGCAAAAGTCTTTCCGGTGCCTGTTCCAGCTTCTACAACAAGCGAACGCTTATTTTGAATAGCATATCCTACTGATTGAGCCATTTCGAGCTGTTCTGCTCGTGGCTTAAATCCTTTGATATTCTTACTCAATTCGCCATCACTGGAAAAGATCTTACTTATCTGTTTTTTCATAATTATTGCTATCTAGAAATAGGCGAAGATTTTATCATTATTAGACTCATTTAT
>CAUUXN010000085.1:0-7029 GCA_963548985.1 uncultured Haemophilus sp.
AACTTCTTATCTAAACAACTTGGCTTTAGTTTAACGAAATCGGGTTTATGGACGGCAGTTACCGTATGCGGCATGATGGCAGGGATTTGGATTTTTGGTCGCTTAGCCGATAAAATCGGACGTAAACCAAGTTTCTTATTATTCCAACTAGGTGCTGTGATTAGCATCATCACTTACTCTCAATTAACTGATCCAACTGCGATGTTGGTGGCTGGCGCATTCTTAGGGATGTTTGTCAACGGCATGATGGGCGGTTATGGGGCGTTAATGGCTGAAGCCTATCCGACAGAAGCGCGAGCAACAGCACAAAATGTGTTGTTTAACTTAGGTCGTGCCGTAGGTGGTTTTGGACCGGTTGTTGTTGGCGCGATTGTATCCGCGTATTCATTCAGTATTGCGATTGCTTTCTTAGCAGTGATTTATGTTATCGACATGGTGGCGACGGTCTTCTTAGTGCCAGAATTAAAAGGCAAAGAATTAAGCTAAGTGTGGTCAAAAAAATTTAAGTTTTTGAAAACATCGGTGTTAAAGCCGATGTTTTTTATTTGTGAAAAATCAGCCAATTTCAACCGCACTTTATGCTAAACTATGGACACTTTCCCCAATGTTGAAGAATTATCGTGTACGCTAAACGTTCAGTTTCTACCCGTATTGCTAAATATTTATTTGTGGTCATTATCTTCATGGGCATTATTAGCTCATTGAGTTTGCTCGTGATGGCCAGTAATAAATCAGATGCGGAAGCCATTAATATCTCCGGTTCTTTGCGTATGCAAAGTTATCGACTATTAACGGAAATGGAACGTTCGCCGGATACGGTTGAGCAGAATTTAGTGCGTTATCAACGAAGTCTCAATGCTGAGGCCTTGCTTTCTGTGCAGAATCAGCTTTTTGCACCTTCAGGGGTGAGAGAATCCTATCAAAAAATTCTACAACGCTGGGCGGTGATGTCTGATTTCGCCCGTGCGCATCAAATCGAAAAATATCATGCAGAACTGAAAAGTTATGTACAAGATGTCGACGATTTCGTGTTGGAATTACAACGCTTTGCTGAACAAAAATGGATTAGTGCGGTTTCAGTGCTATGCGTGTCGATGTTGTTAATTTTGGCCATGGTGTCTTATGTCATTTGGTATCTAAAGCGCGAAGTGGTGAAACCTTTAGAGCTCATGACCAAAGCCAGTATGCAAGTGCAAATGGGGCAGTTTAAACATATCCAGCTTGATACAGAAAGTGGTAATGAGCTTGGTGTCTTGGCGAAAGTGTTTACGCAAATGTCATCGGAATTAGGTCGACTTTATTCACGTTTAGAAGATGCCGTTAATGAGAAAACGCAAAAGTTACGCCAAACTAATCGCTCTTTAACGACGCTTTATCAAAGCTCGCAGTTGCTTACGCCCACAAAGATTAATGATAAAATTCTCAGCCAAGTGCTCAATCATATTCGTGTCAGCGAACATTTACGCTATATTGAGTTAGAAATTTTCGGCTCAGAACATTGGGAAATTTCTTTTGGTCAAAAAGATCCTAAACAATCACTTCAAGTCGAAGAACTTTCTATTGAAAATGAAAACTTGGCTGTGCTCTCATGGCAAGCGGGTTTGCCTTGTCCTGATCCACGCATGATGAAAAACTTAGGGCAAATGGTGGCAAAAGCGTTGTATTCGCACAAAACGCAACGCCAGCAAGAGCAACTCCTATTGATGGAAGAGCGGTCCATTATTGCACGGGAATTGCATGACTCGTTGGCGCAAGTGCTGTCTTTCTTACAAATTCAATTAACACTGTTAAAACATAATTTGAAGAAAGAAGACGAGGAATCAAAAGAGAAAAGCATTGCGATCATTGGTGAATTTGAACAAGCTTTATCAGATGGGTATTCTCAATTACGAGAATTATTAGCGACCTTCCGTTTAACGGTACAAGAAGCCAATCTACAGGTTGCTTTAGAGCAAGTTATCGAAAGTTTACGTTCGCAAACGAAAATGCAAATGACGGTGGACTGCAGTTTGCCATCACAAAGTTTAAACCCACAAGAATTAGTGCATGTTCTGCAAATTGTGCGTGAAGCAACGCTGAATGCGATTAAACACTCAAAAGGCACGCTGATTGAAGTGAAAGCCCATATTAATGCCGAGGGAGAATATGAAATCCTTGTGCAAGATAATGGCGTAGGGATTCCGACGTTAGACGAGCCAGAAGGGCATTATGGTTTAAATATCATGACTGAACGCAGTCGCCAATTAAATGCTCAGCTTACAATTTCAAAAGGGGAGCAAGGTGGTACGATGGTTAAAATCACGCTTCCTCACACGTTTTTTTAAGGAAAGTTAATGCAAAGTTTACAGCCGTTTCACACCTTCAATATTCCGGCAAATGCACGTGAAATTATTGAAGCCACATCGACTGAACAAATCCAACAAGCTTGGCAAAAAGCACAAGCTGAAAATCTACCTGTCTTATTTTTAGGACAAGGCAGCAATATGCTGTTTTTAGACGATTTCCAAGGTGTTGTAATTGTTAACCGTTTATCGGGTATTCAACATACAGAAGATAGTGATTACCATTATTTGCATGTTAATGGTGGCGAAAATTGGCATCAGTTAGTGGAATGGTCACTCTCTCAAGGGATTGACGGCTTAGAAAATCTCGCACTCATTCCCGGCTGTGCCGGCTCAGCGCCGATTCAAAATATTGGCGCGTATGGCGTAGAATTTAAAGATGTGTGCGATTACGTGGATGTATTGAATCTCAACACGGGCGAACAATTCTGTTTACAGGAGAACGAATGTGAATTTGGTTATCGTGAAAGTATTTTTAAGCATCGCTATGCACAAGGTTATGTGATTACAGCGGTTGGATTGAAATTAGCCAAAAATTGGCAACCAATTTTAAAATATGGCTCATTAGTGAATTTTGATCCTCAAACTGTAACGGCAAAACAAGTGTTTGATGAAGTGTGCCATATTCGCCGCAGTAAATTGCCAGATCCTAAAGAGTTTGGTAATGCGGGCAGTTTCTTCAAAAATCCTGTGGTGAGTGCAGAGCAATTTGCGAAAATTCAAAAACAGGTCGAAAATCTACCGCACTTTCCACAACCGGATGGCTCTGTGAAACTTGCAGCAGGTTGGTTAATCGATCAATGCCATTTAAAAGGTTTTCAAATCGGTGGCGCAGCCGTTCATCAACAGCAGGCTTTAGTGCTGATTAATAAAGGCAATGCCACTGGGCAGGATGTTGTTAAGCTAGCACATCATATCCGTCAAACCGTGGCAGATAAATTTGGTGTATATTTACAGCCTGAAGTGCGCTTTATGGGCGCGAATAGCGAAGTGAATTCAGAGCAAGCCATTAGTTAATTTATAGAGGAAAGCAATCATGAACTTTAAAGATATTTTAGAGACTTTACCAAGCATTGAGCATCTAACAGGTTTGGATGTGTTAAACGGTGAAACCGTGATTCATCATATTCCTGCAGCACCAGGCAAGCTTGGCTCACTTCGTCTTTATAATGCACTAGCTGAAAAATTTAACGGAAAATTAGACCGCACTTCAGCGCAGCAAGGCATTGAATGGTTTGCAGAGCATGTAGAAGATGCCAAACAAAATCCAGGCAAGCACCCAAATATCGACTTATTGTTCAAAGTCGTTGCGGAAGAATTGAATTATTCACTCATTCCATTAAAATAGTTTGATAAATTTATCGTAATAAATTTGAACTTTTAATCGCTAAAAACTGTCAAATAGAACAAATTAAAGCTACAATAATTCTAAATATTGTGCTATAACTAGACGATTAATAAATTGGAGCTTAGCTCCGCATGCTGTGAGGAGAAGTATGAATAAAGAAACTCAAATGATGTTAGTACCTCAAGGTAGCATCGAAGGTTATATTCGAGCAGCAAACGAATATCCGATGCTGACCGCAGAGGAAGAAAAAAGCTTAGCAGAACGTTTGTATTATGACGGTGATATTGAAGCAGCGAAAAAATTAGTTTTATCACACTTACGTTTTGTTATTCATGTTGCGCGTGGTTATTCAGGTTATGGATTGCCACAAGCAGATTTAATTCAAGAAGGTAATATCGGATTAATGAAAGCGGTAAAACGTTTTAATCCGGAAGTGGGTGTTCGCCTTGTATCTTTTGCGGTGCACTGGATCAAAGCTGAAATCCACGAATATGTCCTTCGTAACTGGCGTATTGTGAAAGTCGCGACCACGAAAGCGCAACGTAAATTGTTCTTTAACCTACGTAAAACTAAACAACGTTTAGGTTGGTTCAATGAAAACGAAGTGGATATGGTGGCGAATGAGCTTGGCGTGTCAAAAGAAGATGTCATCGAAATGGAATCCCGTATGACTGGGGCTGATGTAGGCTTTGATTTACCAACAGATGATGATGACGAAGCTTATGTACCTTCTTTATATTTAGAAGATAAAAGCTCAAACTTTGCGGCAGAACTTGAAAGTGAAAACTTTGAAGAACAAGCCACAGAAAAATTAGGTACAGCGTTAGCTAACCTTGATGAACGTAGTCAAGAGATTATCAAAGCACGTTGGTTAGATGATGAAAAAGCAACCCTTCACGATCTTGCAGCAAAATATAATGTGTCTGCAGAACGTATTCGTCAGCTTGAAGCCAACGCACTGAAAAAACTTAAAAGTGCGGTTGATTTCTAAGCCGTTTTGATAAAAAGAAAACCTGTCGATAATCGACAGGTTTTTTTATTTATTTCTTTTTAGATTTTCCCCACATTTTATCTTCTTGGCCTCGCCATAAGCGTTGAATATTGTCGTGGTGGCGATAAATTAGTAAGCAACAAACTAAGGCAACGGGGAAGGTAAATTCAGGTTTAAGCCACCAAACATAAAACGGTACAAGAAGTGCAGTGATAACCGCACTTAATGAGGAATAACGGCTAATTAGGAATACTAGCAACCAAGTGCCTAGCGTTGAACCGGCGACGCCCCAAGAGATGGGCGCAATCGCACCGAATGCGGTCGCGACACCTTTCCCGCCTTTAAACTGAAAGAAAATAGGGAAAATATGGCCTAAACATGCGCCTAATGCCACCATGCCTAATTCAAATTGCGTGAGCCCTAAATAATAACCCGCCCAAACAGGTAACATCCCTTTTAAAATATCGCAAATTAATACCGCGAGCGCCGCCCAACGTCCGCCAATACGCAATACATTTGTCGCACCGGGATTATGAGAACCGTTTTTTCGTGGGTCAGGCAAGCCAGCTACCTTACAAATCAAAATTGCACTGGAAATTGAACCCAGTAAATAAGCAAAAATCATATAAAAAAGGGCAAATAGGCTCATTTTGTGCTCCACAATATTGAGTGTATTTGAAAAACTTGTTCGTTATTTTAACCAAACTTGATAGCATAAGCCCACTATATTTTTACAGGAATGAGAGATGGATCGAATTTTTATTGAAGAATTAGTGGTCTTCGCCCAAATTGGCGTGTATGACTGGGAACAGCAAATTAAACAAAAGCTTGTTTTTGATTTGGAAATGGCATGGGATTGTCAAAAAGCCGCGGAAATGGATGATGTGCAATACTGTCTCAATTATGCCGAAGTAAGCCAATTTATTTTAGATTATGTCCAAGCTAAGCCATTTTTATTGATTGAGCGAGTGGCTTATGAAGTAGCAGAGCAATTACAGCAACGTTTTGGAATTTCATGGTTACGCCTCAAATTAAGTAAACCTAAAGCGGTTGCACAAGCAAATCGTGTCGGAATTATTGTAGAACGAGGTGAATTGAAATAATCGCTGAAAATTGACCGCACTTTGGAAATATCAAAACAAAGTGCGGTTCATTTTTTAGATGTTTTTAAGCGCCAAACGGAACGCACCTATCCCACTTTTTAATACCAATACACTTAGTATCATACTTGCTAGTGGATCAACCCATAACCATCCCAGAAAATAGGCACTGAGACCCGAAAGAATGGCAATAATGGAACCGAATAAATCGGTGAGTACATGTAGATACGCCGCTTTGATATTGAGATTATCATGATCGCTGTTCAACATGATCTTTGCCACGAGAAGGTTTACCAATAATCCGAGAGAGGCCACGCCAAGCATCGGTAATGCCATCATCTCGATGGGATTTTGCCAGCGTTGAATCGCCTCAAATAAAATCATCAATGCCACCACAATCAATGAGCCGCTATTGAGTAAAGCAATGTATCGTTGTTTTTGAGCAGATAGAAACAACGCTAACAAGGCTAAAAATAACGATAAACTATCATTTGCCATGTGTCCCGCATCAGCCATGAGCGCCAAACTGTTAAACCAGTAGCCACCAATAAATTCGACAACCATAAAGCCCGTAATGATGGCAAAACTGAGCGCTAAGATTTGTTTATCTTGTGGAATATGCGCATGAGATGAATGGTCATGATGTTCATGGGAATGGTGGACGGACATACTGCTCCTCATTGTGTCTTTGATTAACTTGGGATAAAGTATAAAGTCCGTAGTAACTACAAGGTCAAGGTTTAATTTTAACAAGATGAAGATTCATGAACTCAGCAAACAAAGCGGTATTCATTTAGAAACCATTCGCTATTATGAAAAAATGGGGTTAATGCCAGAGCCTAAACGGCTAGCAAATGGTTATCGAGATTATGATGAAGCCAGTTTTAAGCAATTAAAATTTATTAAAACCTGCCGAGCGTTGGATTTTAGTTTGGCCGAAATTAAGTATTTTAATGCGTTGAAAACGCAGCAATCTCAACATTGCGAAGTGGATAGCATGTTGGCGAAACATTTGGTTTCAGTTGAAGAAAAAATTGCCGAACTGACTGAAATTAAACATTTCCTACAGAGTTTAATTACCGAAGATGATCATCAAGCCGCAGATTGTAAAGCAATGGCCCAACTAAAAGCCTATTAAGTGCGGTCTAAAAAAGATCAAAAATCCGCACGTAGATGTGCGGATTGGTCATTATTCCGGATCATCCGTAAAGGCATTGTTTCGGAATATCGGCACAAAGGTTGCGAGAT
>CAUUXN010000086.1:0-6991 GCA_963548985.1 uncultured Haemophilus sp.
TATTGCATGTCGGATAATGCAAGCGGTTGAAATCCAGCTTTTTTGGCAAAAGCAACGTAAGCATAGTAAGCCCCAAGCCCAGTCCAATGGTGGTCTGTTCTAAACTGAATATATTCGTTCTTGTGCGGTTCCATTTCTTCATACACTGGTACAGAAACGATATTTTTAGGCAATAAACTATTAAATAGTTCAATATTCTCTTTCTCTTTTAATACCCCTTTATTAACTTGATAAGGTAAGTAAAAATCGCTACCAGATGGGATCATCATGGTATACATTTTTATGTCATTAGCTAACTTTTTACGGTAGGTCGTCAACATGTTGACGTAAGGAGTAATAGTTTGCTTTGAGCCTGCAAAAATCTGTAAAACTCGTCCATTAACGACAATTACCCCTTTAATACGATTGAACTCTTCATTTATATCAGATGGAATATGTTTCTCTGTATTTTTAGCTGATTCTACCTCGACTGTTTCTGTATTTGATGTAGTATCAGCCGTCAAAGGTTCATGGGCTTCCTCTGACTTTTCAGTATCAACGTTTCGTTCTAAAGCGGAATCTGAAACATCTATATTGGATGCCGACGAGGTTTCTTCAGTTATCATTTCCTGATCTAAAGATATTTCATCATTATGTTGATTATTGAGCGTAATAACGCGAATTTCTTGCTCTTGACTACCTTTGAATGTGTTTAAATGATTTGCAAGTGTTAACCAATTCTCTCTCAAAGGAAAATGATCGTTATAATATTCCTCAAAAGCTTTCTCGAATTTTCCTGAAAAAATGGTTTCTTGATTAGCTAGCGGAAAGTCCATTAATTTTCGGTTTTCATCACTAGAAATAGTTTGTTTAGGTAATGTCCAAAACGCAATACCTCCAATAATAAGTATTACACAAAATAGTGAGCTATTTGCAATCCAGAGAAGTTTTTTCATATTGCCTCAGTTAGAATCTAAAATAGATAAATGGATTATAAGTACTGCCAACAAGTAGCGCGATGGAACAACCCATAAAAAGAAGTGTTTGGATAAACTCGCTGAATATCGCAAGTGTTGAGTTCCAAGCGGTCAATTTTTCTTGGAAAAATGCACGTACAGGCATACAAAGTAGTAATGTGATTCCAAACCAGTAAAGATTCGACATTACAAGTGAGCTATCTCGATAATCATATAGCTCTGCGGAAGTGAGGCCGAACATCACTTGAAGATGAGCATTTAATTGGGTTAAATCGGTAAAATAGAAAATCGCCCAGCCAATTACAATAAAAAAGAGAGCGTAGGTGTGTTGAAAGATAGATGGAAGTTTATCCAAAATCTTATGAAGAAGAAACTTTTCAATGAGTAGCAATAATCCGAAGTATGCCCCCCAGATAATAAAATTCCAGCTAGCTCCATGCCATAAACCTGTTAGGCTCCAAACAATCAAAATATTACGAATTTGGTTATGTTTATTACCACCTAAAGGGATATAAACATAATCTTTAAAAAAACTTGATAATGAAATATGCCAGCGACGCCAAAAATCTGAAATAGATTTTGCTGTGTAAGGATGTTTGAAGTTTTCATGATAATGGAAACCAAACATTTTTCCTAAACCAATAGCCATGTCTGAATAGCCAGAAAAATCGAAATAAATTTGTAAGCTAAATAGAATAATGCTAAGCCATGCTCCCACGATGCTGAGTGAGCTGATTTCACCATTTAATAGTGGGATAGCTAATGCTCCAGCGGTATTTGCAATGCAAACTTTTTTGAATAATCCTTTGCTAAAGCGATTAACGCCGTAGTGAAAATCCTCCCAGCGAAAATAGCGCTCTGTAATTTCTTTCGCGATGTGTCCATAACGAATGATTGGGCCTGCTACAAGATGATGGAAGTTAGCAATATAAACTAAGAATGCAGCATAAGATTGTTGTGCCTTGACCTTGTTATACCAAACGTCTAGGGTATAAGAAAGAGACATAAACACATAGAAAGAGATTCCTACAGGGAGTGCAAAAGTAGGTGCTGTAATATTAAGCTTAAAAAGTTGGTTGATATTTTCAATAACGAAGCCACTATATTTAAAAAAGCCCAATAGACCAAGATTAACTATAAAGGTAATAATAAGTCCTAGCTTAGCAATAGGTTGACCTCGATGGTTTTCAATAAATTTACCATTAAAATAGTCAACTGTTGCGGATAGTAGTAGTAAAATTACCCAAATAGGTTCTCCCCAAGCATAGAATAAAATAGATGAAGAAACGAGAATCCAGTTACGTATATAAAGTGATTTGGTCAGATAATACAAGCCTAATACGATAGGTAGAAAAAGAAAGATAAAAATAAGACTAGAAAAGACCAAAATAATACCTTGAATATATGAGATAGAAAAATGTCGCTTATTATAAAGAATTTTAATGGTAATCTTAAGCTTAAATAGGTTTTTTTAGCAAAAAGTATGATGAAAGTGACTTAGGTTTGTTGTTTTACATCATAAATAAAGTTGTATTTTGTATTCTAAGTATGTATAATTATCGGGCTATCACTTTTTATATGGTAGTGTCGTCCCGAAAGGGTGTTTTTTTTATTTAACGGAGCACTAATATGATCCAAGAACAGACTATGCTGGATGTTGCTGATAACTCAGGGGCTCGTAGCGTAATGTGTATCAAGGTTCTAGGTGGATCGCACCGTCGTTATGCTGCTATTGGTGACATCATCAAAGTTACTGTGAAAGAAGCAATTCCACGCGGTAAAGTTAAAAAAGGTGATGTATTAAAAGCAGTTGTTGTGCGCACCAAGAAGGGTGTTCGTCGCCCAGATGGCTCAGTTATTCGTTTCGATGGTAACGCTTGTGTAATTTTAAATAATAACACTGAGCAACCAATCGGTACTCGTATTTTTGGACCAGTGACTCGTGAACTTCGTTCTGAGAAATTCATGAAGATCATTTCTTTAGCTCCAGAAGTACTGTAAGGGGAATGTAATGGCTGCTAAAATCCGTCAAAATGATGAAGTAATTGTTCTTACTGGTAAAGATAAGGGCAAACGTGGCAAGGTAACTAAAGTGTTACCAAACGGTAAAGTGTTTGTTGAAGGTATCAACATTATTACTAAACATGAAAAACCAGTTCCTGCATTAGGAAAAGCTGGTGGTTTAGTGAAAAAAGAAGCTGCAATTGACGTTTCAAATGTTGCGATTTTCAATCCTAAAACAAATAAAGCTGACCGTGTAGGTTTTAGATTCGAAGACGGCAAAAAAGTACGTTTCTTCAAATCTAACAATGAAATTATCTAACAAACTGGAGTAATGCGATGGCGAAACTGCATGATTACTACAGAGATCAAGTAGTAAACGAGTTAAAAAATAAATTCGGCTACAAATCTGTCATGCAAGTCCCACGAATCGAAAAGATTACCCTGAATATGGGTGTGGGTGAAGCATTGACCGACAAAAAATTGCTAGACAACGCAGTAGCGGACTTAGCAGCAATCAGCGGTCAAAAACCTTTAGTAACTAAAGCTCGTAAATCTGTTGCTGGCTTTAAAATCCGTCAGGGATATCCAATCGGTTGTAAAGTAACACTACGCGGTGAGCGTATGTGGGAGTTCTTTGAACGTTTAATTACAATTGCTGTTCCACGTATTCGTGACTTCCGCGGTTTAAGCGCGAAATCATTCGATGGTCGTGGTAACTATAGCATGGGTGTGCGTGAACAAATCATCTTCCCTGAAATCAATTACGATAAAGTAGATCGTGTACGTGGTTTAGATATCACTATCACAACTACTGCTAAGAATGATGAAGAAGGTCAAGCACTACTTGCTGCCTTTAATTTCCCATTCCGTAAATAAGGCAGGTTATAATGGCTAAACAATCAATGAAAGCACGCGATGTAAAACGCGTTAAATTGGCTGAAAAATTCTACGCAAAACGTGTTGAATTAAAGAAAATCATTTCTGATGTCAATGCCTCTGATGAAGATCGTTGGGATGCAGTGTTAAAGTTACAAACTTTACCACGTGATTCTAGCCCATCTCGTCAACGTAACCGTTGCCGCCAAACTGGACGTCCTCATGGCGTTTTACGTAAGTTTGGTTTAAGCCGAATTAAGGTTCGTGAAGCTGCAATGCGCGGTGAAATCCCAGGCCTTAAAAAAGCGAGCTGGTAATATACCACTTTATTTTGGAATCGGAGAAAAAGTACAATGAGTATGCAAGATCCAATCGCAGATATGCTGACCCGTATTCGTAACGGTCAAGCTGCGAACAAAGTTGCAATCAATATGCCTTCTTCCAAGCTAAAAGTGGCAATTGCCAACGTATTAGCTGCTGAAGGTTATATCGAAAGCGTAAAAGTTTTAGAAGGTGCTAAACCTGAATTGGAAATTACTTTAAAATATTTCCAAGGCAAACCAGTTGTAGAAAGCATCCAACGTGTAAGTCGTCCTGGTCTTCGTATTTACAAACGTAAAGATGAATTACCAAAAGTTATGGGCGGTTTAGGTGTTGCAGTTATTTCTACATCTAAAGGTGTTATGACTGACCGCGCTGCTCGTCAAGCAGGTTTAGGCGGTGAGATCATCTGTTATGTAGCTTAATAGAGAGGTAGGAAAATGTCTCGTGTTGCAAAGGCACCTGTTAATATTCCTGCCGGCGTTGAAGTTAAACTCGACGGTCAGCTATTAACAGTAAAAGGTAAAAATGGCGAGTTATCTCGCACAATTCATGAATCAGTTGAAGTAAAACAAGATAACGGACAATTTACGTTCACTCCACGTGAAGGTTTTGTTGAAGCAAATGCTCAATCGGGTACTGCTCGTGCATTAGTTAATGCTATGGTTATCGGTGTTACTGAAGGTTTCACTAAAAAATTAGTATTGGTGGGTGTAGGTTACAGAGCTCAACTTAAAGGCAATGCAATTGCATTAAGTTTAGGCTATTCTCACCCAGTAGAGCACACTTTGCCGGCAGGTATTACTGCAGAATGTCCATCTCAAACCGAAATCGTGTTGAAAGGTGCAGACAAACAGTTGATCGGTCAAGTTGCAGCAGATATTCGTGCTTATCGCCGTCCTGAACCTTATAAAGGTAAAGGGGTACGTTACGCTGATGAAGTGGTACGTATCAAAGAGGCTAAGAAGAAATAATTAAGGTAACACTATGGATAAGAAATCAGCTCGTATCCGTCGTGCAGCTCGTGCTCGTCATATGATGAGAGAGCAAGGTGTAACTCGTTTAGTTATTCACCGCACTCCACGTCATATTTATGCACAAGTTATTGCACCAAACGGTTCAGAAGTGCTTGCCGCTGCTTCAACTGTTGAGAAAGCAATTCGTGAGCAAGTAAAATACACCGGTAATAAAGATGCTGCTGCTGCAGTAGGTAAAGCTGTTGCAGAACGCGCATTAGCAAAAGGCGTTCAAGCTGTTGCTTTTGATCGTTCCGGTTTTAAATATCATGGTCGTGTCCAAACTTTAGCGGACGCTGCACGTGAAGCTGGTCTACAGTTCTAATGAGGTAAATTGAGATGTCAAACATCGAAAAACAAGCTGGTGAACTGCAAGAGAAGCTAATCGCGGTTAACCGTGTATCAAAAACCGTTAAAGGTGGTCGTATCATGAGTTTCACTGCTTTAACAGTAGTGGGCGATGGTAATGGTCGTGTAGGTTTTGGTTACGGTAAAGCACGTGAAGTTCCAGCAGCGATCCAAAAGGCGATGGAAAAAGCTCGTCGCAATATGATCAATGTAGCTTTAAACGAAGGTACATTACAACACCCCGTTAAAGGTTCACACACAGGTTCACGCGTATTCATGCAACCAGCAAGCGAAGGTACTGGTATCATCGCAGGCGGTGCAATGCGTGCAGTGTTAGAAGTTGCGGGTGTTCGTAACGTTCTTTCTAAAGCGTATGGTTCAACTAACCCAATTAACGTTGTTCGTGCAACAATTGATGCACTTGAGAACATGAAATCACCTGAAATGGTTGCTGCAAAACGTGGCAAAACAGTTGAAGAAATTTTGGGGTAATTGAATATGGCAAAAATTAAAGTAACTCAAACTCGTAGCTCTATCGCTCGTTTACCGAAACATAAAGCAACGTTAAAAGGCTTAGGTCTTCGTCATATTCGTCACACCGTAGAACTTGAAGATACTCCAGCAGTACGCGGTATGATCAATCAAGTTTACTATATGGTTAAAGTGGAGGAGTAATAGAATGCATTTAAATACTCTTTCTCCAGCTGAAGGTGCTAAGCACAGTGCTAAACGTTTAGGTCGTGGTATTGGTTCTGGTTTAGGTAAAACTGGTGGTCGTGGTCACAAAGGTCAAAAATCTCGTACAGGCGGCGGTGTTCGTCGTGGTTTCGAGGGTGGTCAAATGCCTTTATACCGTCGTTTACCAAAATTTGGTTTTACTTCATTAAAATCATTCCGCGTTGCTGAAATTCGTTTAAACGACTTAGCGAAAGTAGATGGCGAAGTTGTAACTTTAGAAGCGTTAAAAGCGGCTAACGTAATCACTAAAGATATCTTATCTGCAAAAGTAATCTTAGCAGGTAAAATTGAAAAAGCGGTTAAAGTTAAAGGCTTAGGTGTAACTAAAGGTGCTAAAGCTGCTATCGAAGCTGCTGGTGGTTCTATCGAGGAATAATAAATGGCAAAGCAACCAGGGTACCAAGGTAGTACACAAAAAGGAACTGGCGAGCTTAAATCAAGATTGTTATTTGTTTTAGGTGCGTTAATCGTATTCCGTATCGGTTCTTTTATACCTGTTCCTGGCATTGATGCTTCTGTTTTATCTGAGTTAGTTCGACAACAACAAGGCACCATCATTGATATGTTTAATATGTTCTCTGGTGGTGCATTAAGCAGAGCTTCTATATTTGCATTAGGTATTATGCCTTACATCTCTGCGTCAATTATTATCCAATTATTGACAGCGATTCACCCACCATTAGCTGAATTGAAAAAAGAAGGTGAAGCTGGGCGTCGTAAAATTAGCAAATA
>CAUUXN010000087.1:0-6972 GCA_963548985.1 uncultured Haemophilus sp.
AAATGTTATTCGTGCTTGCGCCATAGCTAATCATGCGAATGTTATAGCCTTCAAGTGTGTCGAAAATACGTTTTGCTACACCAGAAGCGAGGTGTAAGTCATTTCCAATTAATGCGACAAGTGATAAGCCTGTATCGACTTTCACAGTACAATATTGACTTAATTCTTCTAATAATTCTGGTGAAAGTAATTCAATACCAGATGAAGCAGAGCCTGTTTTATCTAACGTTAATGCAATACTCACTTCTGAAGTCGTAATCGTGTCCACCGAAATTTTATATTTGGCTAAGATATTGAATACATTTGCAAGGAATCCTTGGGCATGTAACATGCTTAAGCTTGAAAGCGTCAATAAAGTTTGATCGCGACGAACTGCAATTGCACGGAATGTTGGACGTGGTTGTGGATCGCGTGTTACCCAAGTACCGCCTGCATCAGGTGCTTTACTTGAACCTACATAAACTGGAATATTACTGCGTACAGCTGGAAGTAATGTTGCAGGGTGTAATACTTTAGCGCCGAAAGTTGCCATTTCAGCTGCTTCAGCAAAACTCATGGTATCAATACGTTTTGCTTCAGGGACGACACGCGGATCTGTGGTGTAAATTCCCGCCACATCCGTCCAAATTAATACATCTTTTGCGTTTAATACTTCAGCTAAAAGTGCCGCAGAGTAGTCACTACCACCACGACCTAAAGTAGTCGTTTTACCACCTGGTTCACGGCCGATAAAACCTTGGGTGATGACTAATTCACCTCGGTCGATTAATGGTTTTAATAAATTATCGCAATTTGCTTGGGTTTGAGCATCATCTGGTGACGCTTTACCAAAGTTATCATTGGTTGCGACTAAAGTACGCACATCGACCCAAGTAGCTGAGGTTTGTAATTCTCTTAATACTTCAATGAAAATTTGCGTTGACATCATTTCACCGTGGCTAATGAGCTCATCAGTTAAAGCAAGTGATGTTGCAAGGCTAGCTGCTTCAGAAAGTGCGGTAATATTTTCTAAATATTTTTCAATGATAGGGCGAACACGGCTGTCGTCTTTTAATTCATTTAAAATGTTTTCTTGAATTTGTCGGACTTCACCAATTAATTTTGCGCGCTCTTCAGCTTCGACACCATTGGCTAAGGCAACTAATAAGTTTGTTACACCAGCTGATGCAGAAAGCACGACAACGCGAGTATTAGGATCTGCAATGACGATTTTGGCACAAGCTTGCATAGCGGAATAGTTCGCGACGGATGTACCACCAAATTTTGCTACCGATAAATGAGACATAAGATAATCCTCTAAAAATGAAAAGTAAGATGTTGTGTTTGTGATGAGTATTAGAAATAGCGATTTCATCAAAAATTGTCAAATAAATACTCTAAAAAAATAGAGTAAAAAACCAATTATTTAGATATTTTTTGATTTAACAGGGTAAAAATTAAAGAATCATTAACTATTCAGCAGGCATTGGCAGTGGCTCTGGCGTGCCAAGAAAATAAGGTTTTACCCCGATAATTAAGTCTAATACGGCTTTCACGCGAGCAAACATTTCGCGGACACGTGTTCCAAAATAAACTTCTGGCTGTTTTGCGGTGAAACAAATTGCGTCAATATCGTAATGTTTAGCAATAAGCAGAGCACGTTCACAATGGAATTTTTGACTGATAATAGTAAAAGAGGGCACTTGGAAAACTTTATTTGCTCGCACAACAGAGTCTAAGGTTCGGAAGCCTGCAAAATCTTTAAACATAACGCTTTCAGACACGCCCATTTTACGTAGATCCAAAAACATGGTACGCGGCTCGTTGTATTGAAGCGTGCGGTTATCGCCACTTAGTAGTAGATAATCAACTTTATTTTGATCGATTAAGTATTTTGATGCTTCTAAGCGATAGTCATAATATTTATTGGTTTTTCCCTTAGCGACATATTTGGATGTACCTAGTACTAGTGCGTAGTGACGATGCGGGAGCGTTTCAATGTCTTCATAAACGCGATCTTGCACATAGAAACTAATAGCACGATCAATGGTGAAGCAACCAATCAAGACGAGTAAACCTAACCCCAAGGCGTAGCCGAGGAGTTTTTTCAGAGGAAGGCGAGAGAGCCATGAAAGTGCGGTCATTTTTAACCGCATTTTGGATAGTTGCATATTGCTAACATACTGAAAAATCAAAATAATTTCAAGTGTAATTTGTTTACCAAATTGATAAGGAAATATTTAGACGTCTAAACGTCTAAAATTTCTTGACAAAAAACATGAGCTGTTGATAATTGTTAAATCATCAACGTAAAAGGTTATCATTTAATGGCTGTGCAAAATGTCGTGCTTTTTCAAGACAATCCCCTCCAATTAACATTGGGTGGGAAGCTTTCGCCTATCAATGTCGCATATCAAACTTACGGGACTTTAAATGCAGATAAAAGCAATGCTGTATTAATTTGTCATGCCTTAACGGGAGATGCAGAACCTTATTTTGATGAACCGAATAAAGATGGTTGGTGGCAAAATTTTATGGGGGATGGCCTCGCATTTGATACATCTAAATACTTTTTTATTTGTTCAAATGTATTAGGCGGTTGTAAAGGAACAACGGGACCAAGCTCAATTAATCCCACTACGGGAAAGCCTTATGGTAGCCAGTTCCCGAATATTATTGTTCAAGATATTATCAAAGTACAAAAAGCTTTACTTGACTATCTCGGCATTAGGCATTTGAAAGCGATAGTAGGTGGTTCTTTTGGTGGTATGCAAGCGACACAATGGGCAATTGATTATCCAGATTTTATGGATAACATTGTCAATCTTTGTTCTTCTATCTTCTTTAGTGCGGAAGCCATAGGTTTTAACCATGTCATGCGTCAAGCGGTGATTAATGATCCGAATTTCAATAATGGTGACTATTATGATGGCACGCCACCTAATCAAGGCCTTTCCATTGCACGAATGTTAGGAATGTTAACCTATCGTACCGATGTGCAGTTAGCTAAGGCATTTGGTCGTGCAACTAAATCTGAAGGGCAATTTTGGGGCGATCACTTTCAAGTAGAATCCTATTTGAGTTATCAAGGCAAAAAATTCTTAGATCGTTTTGATGCCAACACTTATTTGCATTTATTACGTGCACTGGATTTATATGACCCAAGTGTTGGTTATGCGGATGTAAAAGAAGCTTTATCTCGAATTAAAGCACGTTATACATTAGTCTCTGTGACGACAGACCAACTGTTTAAATCTATTGATTTACATAAAAGTAAACAGCTTTTAGAACAAGCGGGAGTCGATTTAAAATTTTACGAATTCCCATCAGATTATGGACATGATGCCTTTTTAGTCGATTATACAGCGTTTGAAAATAAAATTAGAAGTGGATTAGAAGGCGAGTCTGAATAAGAACAATAGAAAAGGCGGAAATTTCCGCCTTTTTTGATTTTTTCTTTATAGATGGCTCACGAAACGTGATAAATCTTTTGGTTTACAGTCTCTTTCTAATTTTTCAGCTGCTGTACCAATTTGTAATAAGGCAACGATCTTATCATTTTTGTTACAACCAAATGCTTCACGTAATTCACGTCCCTCAACGAGAGGACCAGTTGCCCAAAAACTTTCAAAACCCAATGCATTGCCCGCAAGTTGAATCGCATAAGTTGCTGCACCTGCAGTAAGCATTTGTTCCCAACCTGGTACTTTTTTCACTTCATGATTAATTTTAGCAATCACCGCAATGACCATCGGTGCACGGCGTGCAAAATTCTCTGCTTTTTTTAATCGTTCTTCACCTAAATCAAATTCAGTCACCGCCGCTTTGAGCAAGCTTTCCAATTTACTTAAACCTGTGCCTTGGATTACCACGAAATGATAAGGCTCAAGTTTACCATGATCAGGTGTATGTAAAGCGGCTTGAAACATTTGTTCTAATTGCACTTGGCTAGGTGCAGGTGCCGTTAATTTTTTATTGGATTTGCGTTGTGTTAAAAGGGTTAATGCATCCATAGTATTTTCCTTCTTCTAGTTAAGTGCGGTTGATTATAGCATAGTTTTTCATAGGACTTTATGATAGGCTACGCACAATTTTTATTTCTGTTTTAAAGGTTTAATTTCGCATGAATGTCATCTTAAGCGTATTGAAATTTTGTTGTAAAGCGCTCAATTTTATCCGAAATCTTGTGATGAATTTTGTGTTCTTACTGTTTGTTTTAGCGTTGATTGCGCTTGTCAGCCTTTTTAGTGATGGTAAGAAAAGCCAAGTTTTATCGGGCGATCAAGGCGCATTATATTTAAATTTAACAGGCTATCTTGCAGATAACACGGAAGATATGCTGAGTTGGCAAGAGGAATTTCAACGTTTAAATAATGAAAAGGTCTCGTATAAATATTCTACGTTTGATGTGGTACAAAGCATTTTATCTGCGAAAGATGATGAACGAATTCGTGGTTTAGTGTTGAATTTAAATGACTTTGAAGGGGGGGATCTTCCATCATTAGAGTATGTAGGAAAAGCGATTCAAAGTTTCAAAGAGTCAGAAAAGCCGGTTATTGCTTATGCTGACAATTACACGCAGGCACAATATTTCCTTGCGAGTTTTGCGGATGACATTTATCTCAATCCAATTGGGCAAGTTGGTATTCAAGGTTTGCGTCAGGAAAATCTTTACTTTAAATCCATGCTCGAAAAACTTGAAATCACACCACATATTTTCCGTGTAGGGACTTATAAGTCCGCAGTAGAACCGTTCTTGCGTGATGATATGTCGCCAGAAGCAAAAGCGAATATGCAAAAATGGCTTGGTGGCATGTGGCAAAACTATATGCAAACACTAATGGTTAATCGTCATATTACAGCCAATGATGTATTACCGAATGCACAAAAATACATTAGTGATTTAAAAGCGTTAAAAGGTGATGAAACGGCTTATGTGAAAAAACGTCAGTTAGTGACACAGTTTGCGACAAGATTAGATTTAGATAAAAAATTGACCGCACTTTTTGGTCAAGGTGAAGAGGGCAAAGCCAAATTAGTGGATTTTGAAGATTATTTATCTGATTTAGGCGATCGCTTCTCGGTAGATCCAAATGAAAAAAATATTGTTGCGGTAGTGAATGTCGAAGGGACGATTATTGATGGGGAAAGTGATGAGGAATCAGCTGGTGGCGATACTATCGCGAAGTTATTGAGACAAGCCTACGATAATGAGAAAGTAAAGGCGGTTGTTCTCCGTGTTAACTCACCGGGTGGCAGTGCATTTGCCTCTGAAATTATTCGCCAGGAAACGGAAAATCTTCAAAAAGCAGGCAAACCTGTTGTTGTATCAATGGGGGGAATGGCAGCCTCTGGTGGTTATTGGATTTCTTCAACTGCCGACTATATCGTGGCGGATAAAAATACGATTACGGGTTCAATCGGGATTTTTGCATTATTCCCAACCTTTGAAAATACAATCAAAAAAATGGGAATGAGTACCGATGGCGTAGCGACAACGGATCTTGCGGAAACGTCAGCGTTAAGTCCATTGAGTAAAAATACACAGGATATTTATCAACTTAGTATCGAAAATGGTTATGATCGCTTCTTAGATGTGGTAAGCCGTGGTCGTCAATTATCAAAAGATAAAGTGGATAAAATTGCCCAGGGCCAAGTTTGGTTAGGGCAAGATGCACAGAAAAATGGCTTAGTGGACGAATTAGGTGATATTGATGTAGCTATTGATAAAGTGGTCGCACTAGTCAATCAACATCCTGATAAATACATGGATAATTTTAGTGTGCAATGGTTGGTGGATGAAGATAATAGTTTCTTCTCTAAATTAGATCGCAAGCTTAAACAAAAAGGTCAGGCGTTACTGACAAATTGGTTGGGATTGCCACAGGAAGTACATCAAGTGAAAAAACAACTGAATGTGTTAACTCAATTTAATGATCCGAAAGGACAGTATTTATATTGTTTGAATTGTGGTTCAGTGAAGTAATACGTGAAGTATAAAAAAGGGCGGAAATTATATTCCGCCCTTTTTTTATCCAATTAGCTTATTTTTCATTTTTGATATTGGAGAAAATATTCGCCAAAATTGGACCCGATACATTGTGCCAGAAACTAAATAAAGCACTTGGTACCGCTGCAATTGGGTTGAAATGTGCAGCAGCTAGTGCAGCACCTAAACCTGAGTTTTGCATACCCACTTCAATTGCCACCGCTTTACTGTCCGCCGTATTAAGTTTAAATAATTTCGCCGCAAAGTACCCAATTAAATAACCTAAGCAGTTATGTAAAACCACTACGCTGAAAATTAATAGGCCTGATTCTACAATTTTATCTTTACTTACTGCTACAACGGCTGCCAAGATTAATACGATAGAAATAACAGAGACTAATGGCATAGTTTGGCTTGCTTGTTCCACTTGTTTTTTGAAGAGAGCTCGAACAACTAAACCTAAGAAAATTGGGAACAATACCATTTTTAATACAGACATAAACATTGCGCCTGCATCAATATCTAACCATTGGCTTGCTAATACATAGAAAATAGCAGGGGTTAATACTGGTGAAAGTAAGGTTGAGATTGTCGTACAAGCAACAGAAAGCGCGGTGTTACCTTTCGCTAAATAAGTCATTACGTTTGATGATGTACCACCCGGGCAAGAACCCACAAGAATCACACCAACCGCTAAATCAGCTGGCAAATCAAAGGCTTTTGCTAATCCAAATGCGATAGCCGGCATAATGATAAATTGACCTGCAACACCAATGAATACCGATTTAGGATGTTTAGCCACTTCACTGAAATCAGCAAAAGTTAAGGTAATTCCCATACCAAACATTACTAAACCTAAAAGGTAAGGAATGTAGGGGGCAAAAATTTTGAATTGCTCAGGGAAGAGAAAGGCGAGAAGAGCAAAAACAATCGCCCATAGTGCGAAAGTTTTGCTCACAAAGTTAGTGAGTTTTAATAATGCTTGCATAGTTGCTTTCCTATTT
>CAUUXN010000088.1:0-6866 GCA_963548985.1 uncultured Haemophilus sp.
ATAAATCTAGACATTTGTTATTAGCATAAAGTTTCATAAAGTGCGTTCAATTTTTGATACAAATTAGTAGGGTGATTATAACGAAATATCGACAAAAAAAGAATCAAAAATCCAGAGAATCATTTGCTCATTGCTTTAAGTTTTATTCTTTGATAAATTTAAAAAGCATTGATAAATATATACTTATAATGAGGAAGAATGAAAAATTTAACATTACTATTCATTGCAGGATTTGCTTTAACCGCAACAGCTCATGCTAATAATGAAAAAACTTATACAGTAAAAGAATTTGAAGCAGACCTTAAGTTGCAAAAGGTTTATATAGAGAAATGTAAAAATGGTGAGCTTCATCCTGAAGACTTAAATTGTCTTAATGCTAGAACAGCAAGACGCCATAATAAAAATCTAAATTTAGACTAAAATTAAAGCCTTCCATTTCAGGAAGGCTTTATTTTTATGCTTCAGGATCTTCTGAATGATTAACCGCACTTTCAGTTTTCTCTTCCTGCGGTTTTGCTGCTGGTTTCGTGTCTTTGTTATCTTCCCAACCAGATGGCGGTGTAACAGGTTCACGATTCATCAATTGCTTGATTTGTTCTTCTTCAATGGTTTCATATTTCACTAACGCATCTTTCATGGCGTGAAGAATATCCATATTGTCGATCAAAATCTGTCTTGCTCTCGCATAGTTACGATTTACAATCGCACGAACTTCTTCATCAATTGCATGTGCTGTTTCGTCAGACATATGTTTTGCTTTCGCCATTGAGCGCCCTAAGAATACTTCGCCTTCATCTTCAGTATAAAGAATCGGACCGAGTTTATCTGAGAAGCCCCATTGGGTCACCATATTACGTGCAATATTGGTTGCCACTTTAATATCGTTGGATGCACCGGTAGAAATATTTTCTTCACCGTAAATCAAATCTTCAGCTAAGCGTCCTGCATATAGTGTGGAAAGTTTACTTTCTAATTGTTTTTGGCTGATACTAATTTGATCGCCTTCAGGTAAGAAGAAAGTTACACCTAATGCACGGCCACGAGGAATAATCGTCACTTTATGAACAGGATCATGTTCAGGTACTAAGTAACCCACAATGGCGTGACCTGCTTCATGGTACGCAGTCGATTCTTTTTGTTTATCCGTCATGATCATGGTACGGCGTTCAGGCCCCATATTGATCTTATCTTTTGCTTTTTCAAACTCAAGCATCGATACAGTACGTTTATTGCTACGCGCAGCAAATAATGCCGCTTCATTCACCAAGTTCGCTAAATCTGCACCTGAATAACCAGGTGTACCACGAGCCAGTGTCATTGCATCTACATCATCAGCGACAGGTACTTTACGCATGTGAACTTTTAAAATTTGCTCACGACCTTTCACATCCGGTAAACCTACAACAACTTGACGGTCAAAACGGCCTGGACGAGTTAATGCTGGATCAAGTACATCTGGACGGTTAGTTGCAGCAATAACGATTACGCCTTCGTTACCACCGAAACCATCCATTTCAACTAACATTTGGTTAAGGGTTTGTTCACGCTCATCATGTCCACCACCTAAACCGGCACCACGTTGGCGACCTACCGCATCAATTTCATCGATAAAGATTAAGCATGGTGCATTTTTCTTCGCTTGCTCGAACATATCACGTACACGAGAAGCACCAACACCCACAAACATCTCTACAAAGTCAGAACCTGAAATGGTAAAGAAAGGCACTTTTGCTTCACCCGCAATAGCTTTTGCTAATAAGGTTTTACCTGTACCTGGAGGACCTACCATTAAAATCCCTTTTGGAATTTTACCACCAAGGTTTTGGAATTTTTTTGGTTCACGCAAGAAATCAACTACTTCACCGACTTCTTCTTTTGCTTCATCGCAACCTGCAACATCAGCAAAAGTCACTTTGATTTGATCTTGGTTCAGCATTTTCGCGCGGCTTTTACCAAAACTCATGGCCTTGCCACCGCCACCTTGCATTTGACGCATGAAGAAAATCCATACCCCTACAAGGAATAACATTGGGAACCACGAAATTAAAATTTGTGATAATAAACTGCGTTTTTCAAAAGGCGTACCTTCGATTTTAACTTTTTTATTTAGTAAGTCATCTAAGAGCTTTTTATCTTCCAACGGTGGCATGACGGTCATATATTTAGAACCATCATTTTTGGTCACAGTGATTTCATTCGCATCAAAACGCGCTTCTTTCACTTGACTATTACTCACATCATACACAAAGGTTGTGTAATCTGTTGAGTCACTCACGCCATTGGAATTAAAACTTTGGTAAGCTGTCATCATGACAATTGCTACCACAACCCATAGAACTAGATTTTTGACCATATCGTTCAAGGTTTAACCTGCCTTTCTTAAGTTAATTAAAATTAAACGAGATACTATCTCATCCCCGACACAATGAAAAGCTATCAAAGCAATTATCTATTCGCCTTTATAACCGCTTGCTACAATATAAACTTCGCGAGAACGCCCACGAGAGGCTTCAGGCTTACGCACTTTTACTACACTAAAGAGTGAACGAATTTCGCGCAGATACTCGTCAAAACCTTCTCCTTGGAATACTTTGACCACAAAACTGCCTTTTTTCGCCAAAACTTGCTTACACATATCTAAAGCTAGTTCAACTAAATACATTGCACGAGGAATATCAACAGATGGCATGCCGCTAAAATTTGGCGCCATATCAGACATCACTACATCAACTTTTGCTTCACCAACTCGTTCTAATAATGCATTCAGCACATTTTCGTCACGAAAATCGCCTTGCAAGAAATCCACGCCGACAATTGGGTTCATATCCAAAATATCACAAGCAATCACTCGACCTTTACCACCAATTTGGCTCACAACATACTGTGACCAACCACCTGGTGCGGCACCGAGATCCACCACTGTCATTCCCGGTTTAAACAATTTATCCGTTTGTTGAATTTCATCTAACTTAAAGTAAGCACGTGAGCGTAATTTTTGTTTATGTGCTTTCTGAACAAACGGATCTTTAAAATGTTCGTTTAGCCAACGAGAAGAACTCGCCGAACGTTTTTTCTTTCCCATAATCTCTTTCTTTTGTACTATTTTTTGTAGTAGTTTCGTCTATATTTGGGTACAATCTGCCAAATTCAAGGCTAGACTTACCAAAAAGTGCTGAAAAACCACGTTTTTTCTGACCGCTCTTTTCGGTCTTTTTTTGACTCATATTCATCTATTTAAAGGATTCCTTATGACAATATTATCAACAAAACAAAAACAATTTTTAAAAGGACTCGCTCATCACCTTAGTCCTGTCGTCATGCTTGGCGGTAACGGCTTAACCGAAGGTGTATTAGCCGAAATCGATAATGCGTTAAATCATCACGAATTAATCAAAGTAAAAATTGCTGGCGCAGATCGCGAAACCAAACAATTAATCATTGATGCGATTGTTCGTGAAACCAAATCATCTAACGTTCAAACCATCGGACATATTTTGGTGCTTTATCGACCAAGCGAGGAAGGTAAAATCCAGCTGCCTCGTAAATAATTGTTATCCCCTCAATTTGAGGGGATGTTTTTTTAGATGTAATTTACTTCAATAATCTCGAACTCAACCGTTCCACCTGGGGTGGTAATATTTACGGTATCATCCAACTCTTTCCCTACCAAGCCGCGAGCAATCGGTGAATTCACAGAAATCAAACCTGATTTAATATCTGCCTCATCATCACCCACAATTTGATAAGTCACTTCTTCATCAGTATCGGTATTCACTAATACAACTGTCGCACCAAAAATAACTTTTCCGTTATTTGGTAATTTAGTGACATCGATAACCTGACAATTTGCAAGTTTGCTTTCAATTTCTTGAATGCGACCTTCGCAAAAACCTTGTTGTTCACGCGCAGCGTGATATTCTGCATTTTCTTTTAAGTCACCATGCTCACGTGCTTCAGCAATCGCCTTGATAATTTCAGGGCGACGCTCATTCTTTAAGAAATCTAATTCTTGACGTAATAGCTCCGCACCGCGCACGGTCATTGGAATTTGTTTCATTCTTTTTCCTTGAAATTTGGTAAAAACAAAACCACGACAACGTCTTGCAACCTTGCCGCAGTCAATGAAAAATAAAAAATGATTTACTCTATTGAGTTCGGAGCTTATTATTATTCGTCTTGAGAAAAATAGCAACCATAACAGAACTAAAAATGACTAAAAAATCTTCTATTTCGACCGCACTTAAAGCGGCACTTATCACACTCGGCTTTTCTTTTTCCTCTATGGCTGAAGTTAATGTGGCTTCTATTACCCAATACCTACCTGAAGGTGCTTCTGCCAGTATCATTGCCAAAAACCTCAATAAAGATCAAATTATCGCGGATTACAATGGCTCAACCTTTATGTTGCCAGCCAGTACGCAAAAAGTTTTCACAGCCGTTGCTGCTAAATTAGTATTAGGTGATGCCTTTCAATTTGAAACCTCACTTTTAAGTAACGGAAAAATTCAGAATAATGCTTTGGAAGGCGATCTTGTTGTGCAATTTACTGGTGATCCCGATCTCACCAGCGGACAACTTTATAGCCTATTAGCTAATTTAAAAAACCAAGGCATTCAGAAAATCAATGGTGATCTTATTTTAGATACCTCTGTATTTGCTAGCCATGATCGTGGGTTAGGTTGGATTTGGAACGATCTCACCATGTGCTTTAACTCTCCTCCAGCAGCGGCAAATATCGATAATAACTGTTTCTATGCAGAGCTGGATGCAAATCAACCTGTAGGTGAAACCGTAAAAATTAACGTCCCTGCACAATTCCCAATACAAGTTTTCGGACAAGTGTATATTGCAGATCAACAAGAAGCCGGTTATTGCCAATTAGACGTTGTCGTTCATGACAATAATCGCTATCAAGTTAAAGGCTGTATTGCGCGTCAAGCAAAACCTTTTGGTCTTAGTTTTGCAGTACAAGATCCAGATGCCTACGCTGCTGCCATTATTCAACGCCAATTAAAACGTCTTGGCATCGAATTTTCGGGTAAAGTAAAACAGCCTCAAAAACCACAGCAAGGGCAAAAACTTGCACAGCATTTATCAAAACCGCTGCCTGAGTTATTGAAAAAAATGATGAAAAAATCGGATAACCAGATTGCAGATGCTTTATTTAGAGCGGTAGCCTACAATTACTATAAGCGCCCTGCTTCATTCCAATTAGGTACATTGGCGGTTAAATCAGTATTACAAAAACAAGGTATTAAATTTGGCAATAGCATTTTAGCTGATGGTTCTGGTCTTTCTCGTCACAATTTGGTTGCACCGAAAACCATGCTTTCTGTTTTGGAGTACATCGCTAAAAATGAAGATACACTGCATTTAATGGAAACTTTCCCGATTGCAGGTGTAGATGGAACCATCAGTGGACGCGGCGGCTTAATTAATCCACCATTGGTTAAAAATGTCATCGCGAAAACAGGCTCATTAAAAGGCGTTTATAACCTTGCTGGTTTTATGACCAATGCGCGAGGTGAAAAAGTGGCTTTCGTTCAATTCATCAATGGTTACTCCACTGGCGATTTAGAAAGTAAAACGAAACGCGCTCCACTCGTGCAATTTGAAAGTACACTTTATAATGATTTTTATAAAGACTAAAATATATTAAAAAATGACCGCACTTTGAATATATCAAGTGCGGTCATTTTTCTTTATATCTAATCAAAAAGAAAAAGCACTAAACGCTTCATTGAATTTAGTGCTTTTTTACGATCTTAAACGCGATTAACCTTCATTATGAATTTCAAGGTTGCTTGCATCTTTTTCCCGTTTTTTCTTTGCCGAATCACTACGTTGAGAAGCGATGCTATCAAGGTATTCTGGTGTAATATCCCCAGTGATATATTCGCCAGTAAAGACAGAACAATCGAAGCCTTGAATAGCAGGGTTTTCTTGACGCACTGATTCAGTTAGCGCCTCAAGATCTTGGAAAACCAATTTATCTACACCAATCAATTTCGCAATTTCATCAACATTACGGCCATAGGCAATGAGTTCTTGTTTTGTTGGCATATCAATACCGTACACATTCGGATAACGAATTTCTGGTGCAGCTGAGGCAAAGTAAATTTTCTTCGCACCCGCTGCTCTAGCCATACTCACAATTTGTTCAGATGTTGTACCACGAACAATGGAATCATCGACTAATAACACATTTTTATCTTTAAATTCTGCTTTAATCGTATTGAGCTTGCGACGGACTGAACTAATACGTTGTGCTTGGCCAGGCATAATAAATGTACGGCCGACATAGCGGTTTTTCACAAAGCCTTGACGATAAGGTTTGCCTAAGATTTTCGCAATCTGTAAAGCGATATCTGTTGAAGTTTCTGGTACTGGAATCACCACATCAATATTGTCTGCTTCCTCAACCCATTCTTTTGCAATTTTTTTACCTAAATGTTCACCCATGTGAACACGTGCCGCATAAACAGACACACCGTCTATTGTTGAATCAGGACGAGCAAAGTACACGTATTCAAAAATACATGGATTTAAGACCGCACTTTCTGCACACTGCTCAGCATAAAGTTGGCCATCAAAGGTCACATAAATCGCCTCACCCGGTGCAACATCACGCACTAATTCAAAACCTGCGACGTCTAATGCCACACTTTCAGAAGCAAACATATATTCTACTGAACCGTTTTCTTCTCGTTTACCTAATACGAGTGGACGAATACCAAAAGGATCGCGAAATGCCACCATGCCATGTCCGATAATCATCGCCAAGCATGCATAAGCACCACGGATATCTTTATGTGTCGCACGAATTGCATTAAAAATATCTTGCGGATCGAGATGGTATTTATTCA
>CAUUXN010000089.1:0-6755 GCA_963548985.1 uncultured Haemophilus sp.
GGAGAAGGGTGATTTATAAGCCCTTTTCCACCATAAAATCCGAATACCCAAAATTATCAGGAATATTAACCGCACTTTTCTTTTTAAATTTTATATCAATTCCATTCATATAAAATCACAATAAAATTCACATCCATCTAGACGTCTAAATCTTTAATGAGGACGTTAATTTTGTTACACTCAGTCTATCTTAGAATTAATTAAATATAGGAAAGCAAAATGAGTAAACTTTTTCCAAATGCCACTATTCGTACTTCTGCGCCATATCGTTTTGATATTGTAGGCAGTTTTTTACGCCCAGAGGCTTTAAAACAGGCTCGTTATCAATGTAGTTGTGGTGATATTTCTTGTGCTGATTTAACGCAAGTTGAAGATACAGAAATTGCAAAATTGGTAGAGCATCAAAAAAATGTCGGATTACATGCCGTGACCGATGGTGAATTTCGTCGTACTTTTTGGCATTTAGATTTCTTAGCTGCATTAGATGGTGTGAAAGAAGTGGATGCTGAAAAATTCTCAGTGCAATTTAAACACGATAATGTACGTCCAAAAACGTTAAAAATTGTGGATAAAATTGGTTTTTCAGATAGCCATCCTTTCGTTGAACATTACCGCTCATTGCAAAAAATAGCAGGGGAGACTGAAGTCAAATTAACGATTCCTTCTCCGTCTATGCTTCATTTAATTTGTACAGTACGTGCCACAGATTATCAGCCGATTGAACGTTATAAAGATAACAATCAATTGTTATTAGATGATATTGCTGATGCTTATATTGATGCGATGAATATCTTTTATAAATTAGGCTGTCGTAACTTACAGTTGGATGATACAAGCTGGGGTGAATTTTGTGCGGAAGATAAACGTAAAACCTATACTGAGCGTGGTTTAGATTTAGATCAAATCGCCAAAGATTATGTGTATATGTTAAACAAAATCGTGGCAGCGAAACCAGCAGATTTAGCGATTACAATGCATATTTGTCGTGGTAATTTCCGTTCAACTTGGTTCTCCGCTGGTGGTTATGAGCCTATCGCAGAAACCTTATTTGGTCACTGTAATGTGGATGGTTTCTTCTTGGAGTATGACAGTGATCGTGCTGGTGATTTCAAACCTTTACGCTTTATTAAAAATCAACAAGTGGTATTAGGATTGATTACCTCTAAATCTGGCGAGTTAGAAAACCGTGATGAAATTATTGCTCGTATTAAAGAAGCAGCGCAATATGTAGATATCAATCAACTTTGCTTAAGTCCACAATGTGGTTTTGCTTCAACAGAAGAGGGTAATATCCTGACAGAAGAACAACAATGGAAGAAACTAGAATTTATCCGTAGTATCGTGGAAGAAGTTTGGGGTAAATAATTTCAAATTGGAATGTAAAAGAGATAATCGTTAAGATGGTTATCTCTTTTTTCATAAAAGTGCGGTTAAAAATAACCGCACTTTTACAGAATAAAAAAGGAAGTCCGTAGACTTCCTTTTATGTTATTTTAATTTAATTATTTTTGACGCATTGCAGGGAATAGGATCACATCTCGGATAGATGGGGCGTTAGCGTAAAGCATTGCTAAGCGGTCGATACCTAAACCTTCACCTGCTGTTGGTGGTAAACCGTGTTCAAGTGCAACAACGAAGTCATCATCTTTAAACATCGCTTCATCATCACCCGCTTCTTTCGCTGCAACTTGTGCATCAAAACGTTCGTTTTGGTCTTCGGCATCGTTTAATTCTGAGAAGCCGTTACCAATTTCACGTCCACCGATGAATAATTCAAAACGGTCTGTTACTTCTGGATTTTCATCATTACGGCGTGCAAGTGGTGAAATCTCAGCTGGATGTGCCATTAAGAAGGTTGGTTGAATTAAGTGATGTTCAGCCACTTCTTCAAAGATCGCATTCACGATAGAGCCTAGACCCCAAGATTTTTGTACTTCGATACCTAAGCGTTCAGCGGTTGCCTTTGCACGATCGAAGTCGTAAAGATCTTCTTTTACGATACCTTTATCTGCACCGTATTTAATGGTTGCATCATGTAATGTAATACGCTCAAATGGTTTGCCGAAGTCAAATTCTAAATCTCCGTATTTCACAATGGTTGTACCAAGAATATCAATCGCGAGTTTGCGTAATAATTCTTCGGTGTTATCCATTAAATCATGATAATCCGCATAAGCTTGGTAGTATTCAAGCATGGTGAATTCTGGGTTGTGACGAACAGAAACCCCTTCATTACGGAAGTTACGGTTTAATTCGAATACACGTTCAAAACCACCAACCACTAAACGTTTTAAGTAAAGTTCTGGTGCAATACGAAGATACATATCTACATCTAACGCATTGTGGTGAGTGATAAATGGACGAGCAGATGCACCGCCTGGAATCACTTGTAGCATAGGGGTTTCAACTTCCATAAAGCCTTTAGAAATAAAGAATTCACGAATACCCGCCACCACTTTTGAACGAATCACAAAAGTACGACGAGATTCTTCATTAGAAATTAAATCTAAGTAACGTTGACGATAACGTGCTTCCATGTCTGTTAAACCATGGAATTTGTTTGGTAATGGACGAAGTGCTTTAGTTAAAAGTTGAACTTCCGTTGTTTTGATGGTTAATTCATTGGTTTTGGTTTTGAAAAGTGTCCCTTTTACCCCAATGATATCACCTAAATCCCAGTTACTTACATCTTCAGCATAAACACCATCAGGAAGGTTATCACGAGCAACATATAATTGGATTTTGCCACTCATATCTTGCAAGGTAATAAAGGTGGCTTTACCCATTGCACGACGGGTCATAATACGACCTGCAACGGCCACTTCAATCGCTTTGTCTTTTAATACTTCGCCATCTTCGGCTTCGTACTTATCATGTAAATCTTGAGCAAGGGAGTCACGACGGAATTGATTCGGGAACGCATTACCTTTTGCACGTAATGCGGCTAATTTTTCACGGCGAACGAGCATTTCGCCATTGAGATCTAATTCTTTCACTTCTTGTTCTGACATATCCTTTACCTCACTAGTTTGTAATTAGAATGTGATTTATTGAAAATAAACAGGTTTCTTCTATTCTACCCATAGCATGGTTTTTTGTTAAGCCTTTTTTAATGAAGTCATCTGTTTTATGAGGAAAGTGTTAGCGATAAAGGTAGGAAAGCTAAATTGTGCTATTTTTTGAATCAAAACGTTTATCACCATCTCTTAATATTCATGCAAACAAAAGAGCGGTCAATTTTCCAAAGGTTTTAAACGATGAAAATATTGACCGCTCTTTGTATAGTGCGATTAATTAAAGATCAAAATCACCGAAATCATTGGTATCGACTTTAGAGTCAATTTGACCAACAAGGTAAGAACTCACTTCGACTTCTTGTGGTGCCACTTGTACGTTATCAGAAACAAGCCATGCGTTAATCCATGGAATTGGGTTAGAACGTGCACCAAATGGTAATGGAAGACCAACGGCTTGCATACGGATATTGGTGATATATTCTACGTATTGCACCAAAATATCTTTGTTCAAACCAATCATTGACCCATCTTTGAACAAGTAATCCGCCCATTCTTTTTCTTGTTCCGCTGCGGCTAAGAATAAATCGTAGGCTTCTTGTTTACATTCTTCCGCAATTTCTGCCATTTCAGGATCGTCTTGACCTGCAGCCATAATGTTTAAAATATGCTGCGTACCGGTTAGGTGTAAGGCTTCATCACGTGCGATAAATTTAATGATTTTCGCATTACCTTCCATTAATTGACGCTCTGCAAAGGCAAACGAACAAGCGAAAGATACGTAGAAACGAATTGCTTCAAGTGCGTTCACACTCATCAAGCAAAGATAAAGTTGTTTTTTTAGATTACGTAATGTCACTACACATTCTTTACCATCTACCGTGTAAGTTCCTTCACCATATAGGCTGTAAAGTTGGCTATCACGAATTAAATCATCGTAATAAGAAGAAATGTCACGTGCACGTTTGATGATTTCTTCGTTGGTCACGATGTCATCAAATACAATAGATGGATCGTTCACAATGTTACGAATAATGTGTGTGTAAGAACGAGAGTGGATGGTTTCAGAGAAGGTCCAAGTCTCAATCCAAGTTTCTAATTCTGGAATAGATACCAACGGTAATAATGCAACGTTCGGGCTACGACCTTGAATAGAATCTAATAAGGTTTGATATTTTAAGTTACTGATGAAAATGTGTTTTTCATGCTCAGGTAACGCGGCATAGTCGATACGGTCTTGAGACACATCCACTTCTTCTGGACGCCAGAAGAAAGAAAGTTGTTTTTCAATGAGTTTTTCAAAGGTCTCATATTTTTGTTGATCGTAACGCGCAACGTTAACGTTTTGACCAAAGAACATTGGTTCTTTTAATTGGTCGTTTTTGGTTTGCGAGAAAGTAGTATATGCCATGTTATATCCTTACTTATAGCGGGCTTTTACCCACTTAATGATTGATTGCCTAAAAATATCAAAAGGCGGACTTGTAAACAAGCCCACCTAAATTATTAAATCTTACAAGCCCCACCTGCACAGCCATCATCTAAATCTTCTTGGCTGTCTTCAGCACCATCACGGGTGTTTTGATAGTAGAGGGTTTTTAAGCCATATTTGTAAGCGGTTAAAAGATCTTTTAACAACACTTTCATTGGCACTTTACCGTCTTCAAAACGTTTCGGATCGTAGTTTGTATTTGCAGAGATCGCTTGGTCCACGAATTTTTGCATAATGCCCACTAAGTGTAAGTAACCATCATTGCTTGGAATATCCCAAAGTAATTCGTAGTTGTCGCTTAAGTTCTCATAATCTGGTACGACTTGTTTTAAGATACCATCTTTTGACGCTTTAATACTTACATGACCACGTGGAGGCTCAATACCATTTGTTGCGTTAGAAATCTGTGAAGAGGTTTCTGACGGCATTAATGCAGTTAAGGTTGAGTTACGTAAACCAAACTCTTTGATCTCGTGACGTAACGTTTCCCAATCATAATGCAATGGTTCTTGCGTTAAGCTATCGATATCTTTCTTATAGGTATCGATTGGTAAAATACCTTTCGCGTAGTTAGTTTCATTGAAGTACTCACATGCACCTAATTCTTTTGCTAAGTTCATGGATGCTTTCAATAGGTAGTATTGAATCGCTTCAAACGTACGGTGAGTTAAATCGTTAGCTGAACCATCAGAGTAACGTACACCATTTTTCGCTAAATAATACGCATAGTTAATGACACCGATACCCAGTGAACGACGACCTAATGAAGAGCGTTTCGCTGCAGGAACAGGGTAGTCTTGGTAATCAAGTAATGCATCTAATGCACGTACTGCAAGATCTGCCAGGTTATCTAACTCGTCTAAATCATCTAATTTACCCAAGTTAAATGCTGAAAGCGTACAAAGTGCAATTTCGCCATTTTCATCATGGAAATGTTGTAATGGTTTAGTTGGCAATGCAATTTCTAAACATAAGTTAGATTGACGCACCGGTGCAACAAGCGGATCAAACGGTGAATGAGTATTACAGTGATCCACGTTTTGGATATAAATACGACCGGTTGATGCTCGTTCTTGCATTAATAAAGAGAATAACTCAACGGCTTTTACAGAACGTTTGCGGATATTTGGATCCTGTTCGTATTTCACGTAAAGTTCTTCAAATTTATCTTGATCAGCAAAGAAGGCCTCATAAAGTCCAGGTACATCTGAAGGGCTAAATAAAGTAATATCTGCGCCTTTAATTAAGCGTTGATACATTAATTTATTTAACTGTACGCCGTAGTCCATATGACGAACACGGTTATCTTCCACACCACGGTTATTTTTCAATACTAATAAGCTTTCAACTTCTAAGTGCCAAATCGGGTAGTAAACTGTCGCCGCACCACCACGTACGCCACCTTGTGAACAAGATTTGACGGCACTTTGGAAGTGTTTATAGAATGGAATACAGCCTGTATGGAATGCTTCACCACCACGAATTGGGCTACCTAACGCACGAATTGCACCTGCATTTACCCCGATACCTGCACGTTGTGAAACGTATTTCACGATTGCTGCAGAGGTAGCGTTGATAGAGTCTAAGCTATCACCACATTCAATCAATACACAAGAGCTGAATTGACGCATAGGCGTACGAACCCCTGCCATGATAGGCGTAGGTAAAGAAATCTTAAAGGTTGAGGTCGCATCGTAGAAACGACGAATGTAATCCAAACGGGTTTCTTGCGGATATTTGGAGAATAAGCTCGCTGCAACTAGTAAATAAAGGAATTGCGCAGATTCATAGATTTCACCAGTTACACGGTTTTGAACTAAGTATTTCCCTTCTAATTGTTTTACTGCGGCATAAGAAAAGGTCATATCACGCCAGTGATCAATAAACCCATCCATTTCATCCCATTCTTCACGAGTATAGTCGGCTAAAAGTGCAGGATCATATTTGCCCATACGCACTAATTTTTTCACATGATCGTATAAACGAGGCGGATCAAAATGGCCATACGCTTTTTTACGTAAATGGAAAACCGCAAGACGTGCAGCAAGATATTGATAATCAGGGGTATCTTTGCTGATTAGATCTGCTGCTGCTTTAATAATCGTTTCGTGAATATCAGAGGTACGAATACCTTCATAAAATTGAATATGAGAACGCAATTCAACTTGAGAAACAGACACGTTTTCCAAGCCTTCAGCCGCCCAAGTAATCACACGGTGAATTTTGTCTAAATTGATTTGTTCAAGCGT
>CAUUXN010000090.1:0-6745 GCA_963548985.1 uncultured Haemophilus sp.
CCTTTTTTACAGATCTTGTCGATCTCATCAATAAACACGATACCGTTTTGCTCAACCGCATCAATGGCTTTTTGCTTCAATTCTTCCGGATTAATCAATTTGGCCGCTTCATCGTCAATTAAGGTTTTTAATGCATCCTTAATTTTCATTTTGCGTTTTTTGGTTTTATCCGAACCCAGGCTTTGGAACATGGATTGCAACTGATTGGTCATTTCTTCCATGCCTGGAGGTGCCATGATTTCCACACCCATTGAAACGCCTGCAGACACATCAATTTCGATTTCTTTATCGTCTAATTGTCCTTCACGTAATTTTTTACGGAACGCTTGGCGAGTGCTGCTGTTGGTGTCGTGGTTTTCGACTTCACCCCATTGATTTTTCGGTGGGGGCAATAATGCATCTAAAATACGATCTTCCGCCGCATCTTCTGCTTTCGCTCGATTTTTTGCAATTTCTTGTTGGCGAACCAATTTCATCGCACTGTCCGTTAAATCACGGATAATGGAATCCACTTCTTTCCCCACATAGCCCACTTCGGTGAACTTGGTCGCTTCCACTTTAATAAATGGCGCATTGGCTAATTTTGCAAGACGACGCGCAATCTCGGTTTTACCCACACCCGTTGGCCCAATCATTAAAATATTTTTAGGGGTCACTTCATGACGAAGTGGCTCTTGCAACTGCATTCTTCTCCAACGGTTACGTAATGCGATCGCAACCGCTCTTTTCGCCTCTTTTTGGCCGATAATATGTTGATCTAATTCGGAAACAATTTCACGAGGGGTCATTTCAGACATAATTTTTCCTTATTTATTCGGTAATTCTTCGATAGTGAAATTTGTATTGGTAAACACGCAAATATCACCGGCAATTTTTAAAGATTTTTCCACAATTTCACGAGCTGATAAATCGGTATTTTCCACCAACGCACGGGCTGCCGATAATGCATAATTACCACCAGAACCAATGGCTAAAATCTGATCGGCTTCCGGTTGCACCACATCACCAATACCGGTAATGATTAAACTTTCTTTTTCATCCGCCACAATCAACATTGCTTCTAACTTGCGTAACGCACGATCGGTTCGCCAATCTTTCGCTAATTCCACGGCGGCTTTTAACAAATGCCCTTGATGCATTTCTAATTTACGTTCGAATAATTCAAATAAGGTGAACGCATCGGCTGTACCACCTGCGAAACCGGCTAAAACTTTGCCATTATATAAACGGCGTACTTTACGGGCATTCCCTTTCATGACGGTGTTGCCTAATGAAACCTGTCCATCGCCCCCAACAACCACTTGGCCATTACGACGTACGCTTACAATTGTTGTCATTCTTTTTATCCTTCTTTTAAGAAAAGTTATTCGTTATATGGCGTTCGATTCAGCCAAATTCAAGGGGTAATTTTTCTTTGATGCTTTATTAAACAATCATCTGAAAAAAATGTGATAAAGATCACTTTTTTAAATAGCAAACGATTGCTATTATTTCACACCCATATTTTAAAGGGATATGATTTGTTACAAGTAAAACAAACTACTTAATGAGGAAAACATGAAAAATTTACTTAAACTTTCTGCCATTGCAGTTTTAGCGGCAAGCGCAGTCTCTACTTTTGCATCAAACAAAGAACCTTACACTGAACAAGGTACGAATGCTCGTGAAATGACAGAGCAAAAGCCGATTCACTGGATCTCTGTTGAACAATTAAAAAAAGAATTGGAAGGCAAAGCACCAATTAATGTGAGCTTCGACATTGACGATACCGTCCTTTTCAGTAGTCCTTGTTTCTATCACGGCCAAGAAAAATACTCACCAGGTAAAAATGATTACTTAAAAAATCAAGATTTCTGGAATGAAGTAAATGCGGGTTGTGACCAATATTCTATTCCAAAACAAATTGCGGTGGATTTAATTAATATGCACCAAGCACGTGGTGACCAAATTTATTTCATTACCGGTCGTACAGCAGGTGATAAAGATGGTGTGACACCAGTGCTACAAAAAGCCTTTAATATTAAAGACATGCATCCTGTAGAATTCATGGGTGGTCGCAAACTTCCAACTAAATATAACAAAACACCGGGTATTATTGAGCACAAAGTAAGTATTCACTATGGTGACAGCGATGACGATATCCTAGCCGCAAAAGAAGCAGGTATTCGTGGTATTCGTTTAATGCGTGCCGCTAACTCCACTTACCAACCAATGCCAACCCTTGGTGGCTACGGTGAAGAAGTATTGATTAACTCAAACTACTAATCTTTATAAAAAAGTGCGGTTACTTTGACCGCACTTTTCTTACCTAATTAACAATCTTAATTTTTAAAAAGTTTCTGGGAATATGCTAAAATTTTTTTGTTTCCAGGAGCCTATTTATGTCAGAACTCACCTCTAATCAATATTTAATCATCATTGCCGTGCTGGTTTTTATCAGTATTGTGATGCTTTTTCTATTAAGCCGCAGCAAACGAGATACGCAAGAATTACAACAAGATCTCAATAAAACTATCGAAGATTACAATCAATTAGCTGAACGTTTTGATTCCTTAAGTGCGGTCAAAAATCAATTAGAACAACAAGCCGTTAAAGCACAAACCCACGCAGAAGGCTTGCAAACTCGCCTTAATGAACGTGATGAAAAAATCCAATATTTAGAAAAAGAATTAGATGAAGAACAGCTCCGTCACGATCAAATTGGCGGGCAAATCACCGCATTAAAAGAACGCTTTGGGATAGCATCTGCACAAGCCGAAAGCTTGCAAGGTCAATTACAACAAGCTCAGGAAAACCTACTTAGAAAAGAACAAGATCAGCAAAAAACGCAGGAAAAATTGACCGCACTTTCACAAGAATTAACGGAATTAAAAACGACGCTTTCCGAAAAAGAAAAACATTTTGCTGAACAGCAACAGCATATTGAGCAATCCAAACAACAGCTTGGCGTAGAGTTCCAAAATCTGGCCAACCGCATTTTGGAAGAAAAAAGCCAATCCTTTAATCAAACCAATCAGGCGGCATTGGAAACCTTGTTGAAGCCTTTCCGTGAACAAATCGAAGGCTTTCAAAAACGAGTCAATGAAATCCATTCAGAATCGGTGAAAGGCAATGCAGGTTTAGAAGCGGAAATCAAAAAGGTATTGGAAATTGGCTTAAATATGTCGAAAGAGGCCAATAATTTAACCTCTGCTTTAAAAGGTGAAAAGAAAACCTTAGGCAACTGGGGAGAAGTACAACTTGAGCGTGCACTTCAGTTGGCTGGTCTGATTGAAAACGTGCATTACAGTGCACAAGCGCATTTTAAAGATGAGCAGGGCGGACGAAACTATCCTGATTTTGTACTCAACCTACCTGATGAGAAAAACATCATCATTGATAGCAAAATGTCATTGAATGCTTACGAAAGTGCGGTCAATTCTGAGGATGAATTTGAACGTGAGCGTTTACTAAGGGAGCATATTAAAGCGCTGAAAAATCACATTGATGACTTGCACCGCAAGGATTACAGCAATTTGATTGGCATGCGTAGCCCTAATTTTGTTTTGATGTTCATTGCTGTGGAACCCGCTTATATCGAAGCCTTAAAATTGGACCCAAGTCTGTTTAATTATGGCTACGAGAAAAATGTCATTATGGTTTCGCACACGACCCTCATGCCAATTCTACGCACGGTGGCGAATTTATGGCGTATCGAACGCGGCAATACCGAAGCCAAAGAAATCGCAGAGAAAGCAGGTGAAATTTATAACCAAATTTGCTTGGTAGCAGAACGCTTGAGCAAACTGGGCAATACCCTTTCTACCGTGAGTAATCAATACAACAGTACTGTCACTGCTCTTGTAGGACAACAAGGTTTAGTGGGGAAAGTAGAACGTTTTAAAGACTTGTCAGCGAAGGCTAACAAGAACATGCCAAATGTTGAATTGCTCAATAATGACGTGGATTTAACTCGCCTATCCCTTATCACTACCGAGAACGGGGTAAAATAAAACATACCTGTTGAATTTTTCTTTAAAAGCGGCTATTTTCTTGCCGCTTTTTTATTTGAATTTTTTATTTGTGGGGAATTTTATGGCGACGGAACCAAAAGAAATCACGGATCCATGTGCAAAATATAATGAACAAACCAGTTTTCTAAGCAAAACAATTTTTGCAAGTCGTTGGCTACAAGTGCCTATTTACTTAGGTTTAATTGTCGTGCAAGGCATCTATGCCTACAAGTTTATGAAAAACTTGTGGTATCTCATCACCAATGTTAATGAAATGGATGCAGATACCATTATGCTCGCCGTACTCAATCTCATTGATGTAGTGATGATTGCGAACTTATTGGTGATGGTGACATTAGGTGGTTATGAGATTTTCGTTTCAAAACTTCGTACGAAAAACCACCCCGATCAACCTGAATGGATGAGCCATGTGAATGCAACTGTGCTGAAAGTGAAACTTTCTATGTCAATTATCAGCATTTCGTCTATTCACTTATTACAAACCTTTGTGAATGCCTCAAAAATTTCTGAAAAAACAATTATGTGGGAAGTGATTATTCATTTTTCTTTCTTGATTTCAGCAATTGCGATGGCTTATACCGACAAAATTCTTTACAGTACAAGCCACAAAAACCATTAATACACAAAGTGCGGTCAAATTTGACCGCACTTTTGTTTTCTAGAACTCATCTTGATGTTTAAATTTCAATAAATCTCGACGTTCTTTTTTATTTGGACGACGATCAGGATGTGGCATCGAAAGTGCATTATTTTTTCTTGCCCATGCCATTTCCTCGCGTTTTTTCACACTCTGTGCCGTTTCTTGATAAAGCAATTGGGCTTCAGGCGCACCACGACGTTGATCGCTCAACGCAATCACTTCAATTTCTTTCTCATCATTGCCTTGGCGGAGTTTAATCATTGCACCGACTTCGACGGTTTTACTCACTTTTGCACGCTGACCGTTGTAATGGACTTTGCCGCCTTCAATCATCGCTTTCGCAATGCTACGGGTTTTATAAAAACGCGCCGCCCAAAGCCATTTATCTAATCGTACTTCGTTATTTTCAGCCATAACTCTTCCTATTTCTCTCACTTTGCGTATGATGAGCCAATGACAAGATAATAGGGCTAATATCATGAAAAAACAACTTCCACACATTCTCTCCCTTTCCACGGTGGCAAAATCCCGCTTGTTTGAAATTCAAGCTGTTGCTCTCAAATTCTCCAATGGAATTGACCGCACTTACGAACGTTTTCGCCCTTTCAATCGCGATTCTGTCATGGTGATTGCAATTGATGGTGAAGATTTACTTCTTGTTCGTGAATACGCGGTAGGAACAGAACAATATGAGTTAGGCTTTGTAAAAGGTGGAATGGATATGGGAGAAACGCCCGAACAAAGTGCCAATCGAGAATTACAGGAAGAAATTGGCTTCGGCGCAAAAAAATGGACATTTTTACGTACCATGAAAATCAATCCACAAATTATGGGGCATAAAATGCACGTTTTATTAGGCGAAGATCTGTATCCAAATCAACTAGAAGGCGATGAGCCTGAACCATTAGAAATGGTGCGTTATCCGTTATCGCAACTTGATGCACTTTTGGTCAGTGATGAATTTAATGAGGCCAGAAATCTTGCTGCACTTTATTCTTTGCGAGATTTTTTGAAAAAACGTAAATAAATCGAATAAATTTAGATAAATTCTAATCGCAAGCGATTAACTTTAAAGAAAACTTGCATAAATATTCTTTTTTTGAGAATGTATCGCCATTTTTTGAAAAATATATATAGGAAAATCTATGTCTCATAATAATTTAAAAGAATTGACCTTCCGGGGGATGTTCCTTGGGGCGTTAATTACAGTGATCTTCACTGCATCTAACGTTTATTTGGGTCTTAAAGTGGGGATGACGTTTGCGTCCTCCATTCCTGCTGCCGTTATCTCTATGGCTGTTTTAAAATTCTTCAAGGATTCCAGTATTTTAGAAAATAACATGGTACAAACCCAAGCTTCATCAGCGGGGACGTTATCTTCTGTTATTTTCGTGCTTCCTGGCCTATTAATGATGGGTTACTGGCAAGAATTCCCATTCTGGCAAACAGTGCTTATTTGTGCCGCTGGTGGTACCTTAGGCGTACTATTTACCATTCCATTACGTCGTGCAATGGTGGTAAACAGTGACTTACCTTACCCTGAAGGCGTGGCTGCCGCTGAAATCTTAAAAGCGGGTAATAATGACGAAAGCGACAGTGGTGTAAAAGATATTGCTTACGGCGGTATTTTTGCAGGAACCGTTGCATTCTTAACCAACGCATTACGTGTCATGTCTGATAGCGCGAGCGCATGGTTCTCTAACGGCAAAGCGATTTTCCAATTACCAATGGGCTTCTCTCTTGCCTTAGTGGGGGCGGGTTACTTAATCGGTATCGTGGGCGGTCTAGCCATGTTATTCGGCACATTCCTTGCTTGGGGTGTCGCAGTACCTTATTTCACTGCAACAGGCGATATGCCAACCGATGCGTCAATCGTGAGCTATGCGATGACCGAATGGAAAACCAAAGTTCGCTTTATTGGTGTCGGGACTATCGGTATCGCGGCGATTTGGACATTATTAATCCTTCTCAAACCAATGATTGAGGGGATGATTCATTCTTTCCGTATGTTAAAAGGTTCCCAAGAGGAATCAGAACATCGTATTGATATCGACTTATCACCAAAAACCATCATTTACATTTTATTGGCGAC
>CAUUXN010000091.1:0-6651 GCA_963548985.1 uncultured Haemophilus sp.
TACTCGTGGCTGCAACCCTACTAGCTCAAAATTTATTCACACATGGTTACGCTTTGGGGAAATTATGAGGGGATCTCTCAGTGCATTGCCTCCAATTCCCATAATTTATTACGCCGATAATAACTTGGTGTAACCTTAAAAATGTACTTAAATCGACGTGTAAAAGATTGTTGGGAATCAAATTGATATTTTAATGCGATCTCAAGGATAGTTTTTTTCGTCAACCTCAACTCAACAGCCGCTTTCGTCAAACGACGAGCACGAATATAGCTAGCCAGTGTGACCCCTGTTACTTTTTTGAACAGCCGCTGAAAATACCACTTGGTATAACCCGCTTTATTCGCCACATCATCAAGCAGTAAAGACTGATCTAAATTATGTTCAATCCATAATAGAACATCTTTGATAACCGTTGTATGAAACTGCTTATCATCATATCTTAATTGGATGTTATTAGCTTTATTTTGATAGCGAGAATGCTGTTCAATATACATAAAATAACCTAAATGTTCTTAAGATTGTCACGACCACATCATCATGATACCATAAACATACTGACGGTATGTTATTTTAAATCTATCATGGAAAATAAAAATCATCAACAAGAAAATTTTAAGAGTACCTATCAATCACTGGTTAACTCAGCACGAATATTGTTTGTTGAAAAAGGCTATCAAGCTGTTTCAATAGATGAGATCTCGGGAAAAGCGTTGGTGACCAAAGGTGCCTTTTATCATCACTTTAAAAATAAAAAACAATTACTCAGTGCCTGTTATAAGCAGCAATTAATTATGATTGATGCCTACATCACAACAAAAACTGATTTAACAAATGGTTGGTCTGCCTTAGAAAGTATATTTGAACATTATCTTGATTATATTATTGATAATAATAAAAACCTTATCCCTATCCAAGAAGTGATGCCTATCATTGGTTGGAATGAACTTGAAAAAATTAGCCTTGAATACATTACTGGTAAGGTAAACGCCATTGTCAGCAAATTGATCCAAGAGAACCAACTTAAAGCTTATGATGATGATGTGCTTAAAAACTTACTCAATGGCTGGTTTATGCATATCGCAATACATGCGAAAAACCTAAAAGAGCTTGCCGATAAAAAAGGCCAATTTATTGCTATTTACCGCGGCTTTTTATTGAGCTTGAAAGATAAATAAAATAGATAGGTTTTATTTGAAGCTAAATCTTCTTTATCGTAAAAAATGCCCTCTTGGGTTATCAAGAGGGTCATTATATTTCGCGGAATAACATCATTTGGTGACGAAATAACTAAGCACTTGTCTCCTGTTTACTCCCCTGAGCTTGAGGGGTTAACATGAAGGTCATCGATAGCAGGATAATAATACAGTAAAACGCTAAACCAATAATCCAAATCCAGCCATCCCAAATTGGTAGTGAATGATTATAAATAACAGCAAACAGTAATGGGCCAATAACACCGGTTGCATTGGTAAGGCTCACCAATAATCCCTGTAAAGCACCTTGCTGATGACTCTTTGTTTGGATAGACATCACTCCCTGTAATGCAGGTAAAGCGATCCCACCACCAGCCAATAAAATTAAAACAGGGAAAACTAACCAACCTTCAGATATAAACGCTAAAAAGGCAAATGCACTACTATCTGCAATAAATCCGAGCAGTACTGCCGTTTTTTCGCCCCATTTAGTGGCTATTCTTCCTGCCACAAAGGCTTGGAATACTGAGTGTAAAAGACCAAGACCCGCTAATGAAAAGCCAACCATCATGCTATTCCATCCAAAACGATTTTCGGTAAATAGCACCCACACCGTTGCGGGAATTTGGCCTATCAATTGCGCTGAAAAATAAATAATCAACAAAATGGGCATCGTTTTAAATAAAGTGATGTATACCGAATTCGATTGCGTCTCAACCCCTACTTCGGTATCTGTATTATCACGTGTATTTTTGGTTTCACGGAACCAAAACATAACCACAAGGAAAGCGACAATATTTAGCAACGCAGCGATAAAAAAGGGACTATGCGGTGAAATCTCTCCTGCAAAACCACCAATAATAGGCCCCGCTATTAAACCAAGCCCAAAACTTGCCCCTAACCAACCGAACCACTTCACGCGTTGAGAAGCTGAGGTGGTATCGGCAATGACCGATGCCGCGACAGCCCCAGTAGCTCCTGTGATCCCTGAAAGCAAACGGCCTAAATACAGCATCCAAAGCGCACTTGAAAAAGCCAGCAATAAGTAATCCAGCGATGCGCCTATTAATGACAACAACAGCACTGGGCGCCGACCAAATCGGTCAGACATTTTTCCAAGCCAAGGAGCAAAGATAACCTGCATTAACGCATAAAGTGCAAGCAATACGCCAAAGTGGTTAGCGATATCTTCCGAAGCAATAAATTCACGTAATAACGTTGGCAAGACTGGCATGATAAGGCCAATCCCCATGGCATCGAGTAACGTAATTACCAATGCGATCTTTGTCGAACTATTCATTTCACTTTTCTCTATCACTGATAGGGAGTGGTAAAATAACTCTATCAATGATAGAGTGTCAACAAAAATTAGGAATTAATGATGTCTAGATTAGATAAAAGTAAAGTGATTAACAGCGCATTAGAGCTGCTTAATGAGGTCGGAATCGAAGGTTTAACAACCCGTAAACTCGCCCAGAAGCTAGGTGTAGAGCAGCCTACATTGTATTGGCATGTAAAAAATAAGCGGGCTTTGCTCGACGCCTTAGCCATTGAGATGTTAGATAGGCACCATACTCACTTTTGCCCTTTAGAAGGGGAAAGCTGGCAAGATTTTTTACGTAATAACGCTAAAAGTTTTAGATGTGCTTTACTAAGTCATCGCGATGGAGCAAAAGTACATTTAGGTACACGGCCTACAGAAAAACAGTATGAAACTCTCGAAAATCAATTAGCCTTTTTATGCCAACAAGGTTTTTCACTAGAGAATGCATTATATGCACTCAGCGCTGTGGGGCATTTTACTTTAGGTTGCGTATTGGAAGATCAAGAGCATCAAGTCGCTAAAGAAGAAAGGGAAACACCTACTACTGATAGTATGCCGCCATTATTACGACAAGCTATCGAATTATTTGATCACCAAGGTGCAGAGCCAGCCTTCTTATTCGGCCTTGAATTGATCATATGCGGATTAGAAAAACAACTTAAATGTGAAAGTGGGTCTTAAAAGCAGCATAACCTTTTTCCGTGATGGTAACTTCACGGTAACCAAGATGTCGAGTTAACCACCCTTTAGATTCATAAAGCGAAAATAATGCGGCTCCAACGTACCCACCTAAATGGAAACGGCGTTCACTCCAATCTAAACACGCACACCAGATTTTACGTGAATGTTTGGAAGGAACGTCAATTCCCATTTCATGAAAATATTGAATACCACTTAATGTGATCATTGAACCATTTTCAGTGATCCATTGCTGTTGACAAAGGGAATCATAGATCTTAACGGCAACTTCGCCAGCTAAATGATCATAGCAAGTACGTGCTTTTCGTAAATGCACTGGCGTGGAAACTTTGGCATGTACGCCATGGTTTAAGGAGATCCCCATCATACTTTCCATCAATTCAGCAATATCTTTTCCTGCTAGCCGAAAATAACGATGCTTGCCTTGAGCTACTACTGTGATTAGCTGGCAATCTAATAATTTAGATAAATGACTGCTCGCCGTTGAAGCTGATATATTCGCCACAGAACTTAGCTCAGTGGCCGTCCAAGCTCGCCCATCCATCAAAGCACTGAGTATTTTAACTCGTGAAATGTCAGACATAGCCGCCCCTATCGCGGCTATTGAGGACTCAAAGGTAACCTCTTTTCGTATTAAATTAGCCATCGCAAGTTCACTTTATTGCCCAAGGGAGCGTAACAGATGCAGCCATACTATCATTGTCCGTTATTAATATCAGTTGGTTAGCATGGTCACTGTATTGCACTAAAATATTAATGTTATTCTCCGCCAATACTCGTGCTATTTCGCCAAGTTCCCCCGGTTTTTCCTGTTTTAACTTACGAATTAATGGTGTCCGGATCGCAAGTACTAACAGTCCAGCTTGCTCTAGCGCTATTTTAGCTTCCTTTCCTTGTTCAACAAGAAAATGAGCATGGCATTCATCACCAACCGTAAATATCCCTCCCCCTTCCAATCCAATACCTTTATTACCTAATGTTTTTCCTAGTAATGCTAATTGTCCTATTTGATTATCTAAAACAACGTGAACATCAAACATTATCCTTGTCCTTTTTAAATGAATATTCGCGAGTAATATGAGCAATACTAATTTTGTAAAAATCAAATATTGACTCTCGCCCTTCTTGTTGAGCTTTCGCATGTAAAACATGATTTTTCCATTGCAGAACTGCGTATTCGTTTTCCCACCAAGATAGCGATAACATTTTTCCTTCTGTAGCTAGACTTTGAAAACGTTCAATTGAAATAAAACCAGCTACATGACTTAATAGTGGTCTTAACTCCTCAGCTAAAGTCAAATAGCGAGTTTGTTGGTCGGGTTGTATTTGCACCTCAAATATTACAGCAATCATATTTTTCTCCGTTATTAATCAACAAACAGAGTAATCCACCCGAAAATTAACACTTCGATAAGCAACGAAATATAGAAAGGTCATGCTGCTGTTTTATGTTGTATATCACACTTCTTTAAATTGCTCGGCCTGCGCTTATCATGTTCTCCTTCTCTTATAATTTTGTTTATTATTTATACTTTTTTATTTTTTGCTATCACCGAAAATAGTGCGGATCCCGCATGGTATTTAGGTTTACCCATCATTAAATACCATTGTTGTTATTTTAATCTTTTTAATATTTCATGATTAAGATCACACTAAAATTATGACCCTATTAACTAAAAGTTATGGATACCCTAATAAAACTCATTGTTAAAGATTAGTTAACCAAAGTAACTTCATTTTTCACTATTGTTAAATTGTTATAGTGAAAATTCTGGTAAACTAATAGAGGTAAAAAAATGATCCTAGATGCCAGTTATACATTATTAGTCGCATGTATCGCGCTACTCATAGGAATGTTTGTCGTAAAATTTACCCCGTTCCTACAAAAAAACCACATACCAGAAGCCGTCGTTGGTGGCTTTATTGTTGCAATTGTTCTGTTAATTATTGATAAAACATCAGGTTATTCGTTTACTTTTGATGCTTCATTGCAAAGTTTATTAATGCTCACATTCTTTTCCTCTATCGGGCTAAGTTCTGACTTTTCTCGACTGATTAAAGGAGGAAAGCCGTTAGTTCTATTAACTATTGCAGTAACGATCCTAATCGCCATTCAAAATACTGTCGGCATGAGTATGGCTGTCATGATGAATGAAAGTCCATTTATTGGCTTAATTGCAGGTTCAATTACTCTAACAGGTGGTCATGGTAATGCCGGAGCATGGGGCCCTATTCTCGCTGATAAATATGGTGTAACAGGCGCCGTTGAATTAGCGATGGCTTGTGCAACACTTGGATTAGTGTTGGGTGGTTTAGTTGGCGGCCCTGTTGCCCGTCATCTTTTGAAAAAGGTCTCTATTCCTAAAACAACCGAGCAAGAGCGCGACACTATCGTTGAAGCTTTTGAGCAACCAAGCGTCAAAAGAAAAATCAATGCAAATAACGTTATTGAAACCATTTCAATGCTGATTATCTGTATTGTTGTTGGTGGCTATATCAGTGCATTGTTTAAAGATACTTTTCTGCAACTGCCTACTTTTGTCTGGTGTTTATTTGTCGGTATTATTATCCGTAATACACTGACTCATGTATTTAAACACGAAGTGTTTGAGCCGACCGTCGATGTATTAGGTAGCGTTGCTTTATCGCTTTTCTTGGCAATGGCGTTAATGTCATTAAAATTTGGTCAATTGGCAAGCATGGCAGGGCCAGTATTAATTATCATTGCTGTACAAACTGTTGTCATGGTGCTATTTGCCTGCTTTGTCACCTTCAAAATGATGGGCAAAGATTATGATGCTGTCGTGATCAGCGCGGGTCACTGTGGCTTTGGTATGGGAGCAACACCAACAGCAATTGCGAATATGCAAACAGTCACAAAAGCATTTGGACCATCACATAAAGCTTTCCTTGTCGTTCCTATGGTCGGTGCCTTTATTGTTGATATTTCAAACAGTATCTTAATTAAAATATTTATTGAAATTGGTACATACTTTACCTAATAGCTACACACTACTCGGCGTACTTCTCCTAACAATTTATTATAGGGCAGTATGCCGAGCCGCTTTCTTACCCCGTATATTCCCCTAGTCAATCTATTTAGCTTGCACGTTTACGAATTAATTCTCGTGACAACTAAACCAAAATTTGAATTATGACGAGTATATCTGATTATTTATACTTTATTCGTTAGAATAGTCCGTAGAAATAAATAATCAGTAGGCTACATGGAATGAAATTAAGACATCTCGATATCTTTTATGCTGTAATGACTTGTGGTTCCTTAACGCGTGCGGCTGAAGTTTTACATATTTCTCAACCCGCGGCGAGTAAAGCACTCAAACATGCTGAGCACTGAGAGATCCCCTCATAATTTCCCCAAAACGTAACCATGTGTGAATAGATTTTGAGTAAGCAGGGTTGCAGCCACGAGTG
>CAUUXN010000092.1:0-6647 GCA_963548985.1 uncultured Haemophilus sp.
CAGTGAAAAAGGAAGAAGCAACCAAGCAAGCTTTGAATTAGAGTACCAAAAAGGCATTTCATTTATCCTATATTGATTTTGGGCGAACACATTGGTTCGCCCTTATTATTTTATCCGCTAAACTGCATACTGTGTAATTGTTTATACGCGCCATCAAGCGCTAATAAATCTTGATGCGTACCACGTTCTTTAATTTCACCGTGTTCAATGACTAAGATTTCATCGGCATTTTCAATGGTTGATAAACGATGCGCAATCACCAATACTGTACGATCTTTTTTCAGTTCTTCTAATGCAGACTGGATCGCTCGTTCAGATTCGGTATCGAGTGCAGAAGTCGCTTCATCTAAAATTAAGACAGGTGAATTACGTAATAACGCACGAGCAATGGCTAAACGCTGACGTTGACCACCTGAAAGGGTTGCACCATTTTCACCAATAACGGTATCAAAACCTTGTGGAAGTTTCTCGATAAATTCAAGTGCATAAGCTGCTTTCGCCGCTTCGATAATTTCTTCACGCGTGTATTTATCTTCTGCCGCGTAAGCAATATTATTGGCGATCGTATCGTTAAATAAATGCACTTGTTGAGAAACAACAGAACAATTCTCACGTAAATTAGATAAACGATAATCTTGAATTCTCACGCCATCTAATAAAATCTCACCTTCATCAATATCGTAGAAACGCGTCACTAAATTGGCAATCGTTGATTTACCCGAACCTGAACGTCCCACTAATGCCACAGTTTTGCCTGCTGGCACATAGAAAGAGATATTATTTAAGGCTTTCTCTTCTTTACCCTCATAAGCAAAACTTACATTTTTAAATTCTAAATCACCTTTTGCGGGTTCTGCTTTATACGTACCATTATCTTTTTCAGTTTCCAAATCCAAGATCGCAAATAATGTCTGACACGCCGCCATGCCTCGTTGAAATTGTGAGTTTACATTCGTCAAGGATTTTAACGGACGCATCATCGCTAACATAGAAGAAAAGACAACAGTGAAAGAACCCGCAGTTAAATTATCATCAGCAATTAATGGTGTCGTTGCCAAATAAAGCACCGCAGCTAAAGCCAAGGAAGCAATCACTTGCACAACGGGATCTGAAATCGCATCAGCAGTTACCATCTTCATACCTTTACGACGCATATCGTTACTGACTTTATCGAAACGCTCTTCTTCCACTAACTGACCACCAAAAGAAAGCACCACTTTATGCCCTTTTAGCATTTGTTCCGTCGCAGAGGTTAATTCCCCCATGGAATCTTGCATGTTTTTACTAAGCTTACGGAAAATCTTAGATACCATGCGAATCAGTACTGCAATAATCGGGCCAATCACGAAAAGTACAAGTGTTAATTCCCAACTGGTATAGAACATCACGACAAGCAATGAAATTAGGTATGCTCCTTCTCGAACAATCGTCACTAATGAACTAGATGAAGAGTTAGCAATCATTTCTGAGTCGTAAGTAATACGAGAAAGTAATTTTCCTGTTGAATTACGATCAAAAAAGCTCACTGGCATAAACATTAAATGTTTAAACAAACGGCGGCGCATAATCATCACTACTTTACCGGATACCCACGCTAGGCAATAAGTAGAGACAAAGTTGGTCACCCCACGCAATATAATCATGCCAACCACAACAAATGCCATCATTTTCAAGAAAGAATGATCGGCTTTTCCAAAACCATCATCAAGCAAAGGCTTAAGCATATAAATCAAACCTGAATCTGCTAAAGCATTAAAAATTAAAGCAAAAGCGGCGACTAATAAGCCTGATTTAAACGGTGAAATCATCGGCCATAAACGCTTAAAAGTTTGTGTGGTTGAGAAATCTTTATCTTGCATAGCTTATTCTTACATCAATTATCTTAAAAAATTGGCTGCATTGTACCTGTTATTTCGGGGATAATCCAATTACACGGGCAAACCAAGGTGAAAAATCTCCTCTCGCTTTTTCAATTTCAATGCCCTTTTCAGTAAAATTTAACCTTATATGACCTGAAATAGCGGTATTTTCGACCGCACTTTGATAACGATTTAACCGTTCAATCACGGTTGGATGAGGAAAATTCCACGCATTCCATCGTCCACTTGAAATTAAGGCAAGATCAGGTTTCGTCAGAGCCAATAAAAACTCGCCTGTTGAAGTTTTACTACCATGATGCCCCACTTGTAACACATTAATTTTGCCTATGTTTTCAGCAAATGCTCTTTCTGTCGCCACATCCGCATCACCGGTTAAAAGGATCTTGTACTGTCCATCTGTTAGTAAAATTACGCAAGATTGCGGATTCTCCGCTCTATCTGTTATTTGCGTTGGTGAAAGAACTTTAAAATCAAGCCCTCGCCACTGCCATTGTTTTCCCTGAAGACAAAAAGTGCGGTGCGTTTCGCCATAGTTTTTATGAGAAGATGTGATTAGTTCAATGTCTGGGTATGCGGCTAAAATCGCTTTGGCGCCGCCCGAATGATCATTATCATCATGGCTTAAAATCAAAGTTTCAAGTTCAATGCCTTCTCGTTGAAGATAAGGTAATATTTCTAATTCCGCCATAGAAGAGCTACCTATTCCACTCTGCCAAGCCGACCCCGTATCATACAATACACCTTTCCCCTCTTTCACAATTAAGGTTGCTAAACCTTGTCCAACATCCAAGGTATCTAACTGCCATTTGGGTTTCGTGAAATATCGATACCCAAGCATGCCAATACAAAAACTAGAAATAAGAATAATGCCTAAAAGAGCTTGTTTATACGCTTCTGACGATAAGATTTTTGTGCTGTTTAATGTGAAAAATCGACTTGATTTTAACGGTGTGTTTTTTGTTTTCCCTTGAGATGCAAAATACAATCCATATAACACTCCGCCAAAAACAAGGCTTAAAAGCGCGGTCAGAATAAGAGATAAATTAATCGAAATCGGCATATACGAGCCTTGGAAAAAACTGAGGCATTGCGTAATACCTTGAGCAATCGTATTTGAAAGATACCAAGAAGAAAATGCACCATGGATCAACACCGCGAAGAGAATCAAGGGTACAAGTAAGAAGCTATACAAGGGTACTGCAATTAAATTTGCTAAGAACCCATTTAATGACAAGCCATTAAAAAAGAAAAGCTGAATGGGCGTGAATAAAATTAACAGCCCTAACTGCAAATGAAACAAGCCTAAAATCCACCGCACTTTGTGGGATAATTTTTGATGTCGCCATTCAATGATTGATAAGGGAACATATCGATACCACACAATCAAACAGGTAACAGCACCAACTGAAAGCCAAAAGCTCACCGAAAGCGGCATAAGCGGATCACAAAACAGTAAAAATGCCACCACCAAACACAGCATTTGCGAAGGCGTGTAATATCGTCGCGAAAATTGAAGGATTGCAATAAAAAGCAGTGCCATCATTGCACGAAAGGTCGGTAAACTAAATCCAGCTAAATAGGCATAACCTAAAGCAATCAACACGCCAAAGCAAAGCGGAAACCAGGGCGAAATAAAGCGTGTAGGCAGTGCGAGTTGCAATAATCGAGCAAAGAAAAAGCCTACCCCCATTGCTAAACCGATATGTAACCCTGAAATGGCAATTAAATGTGCTGTATTCGTTTGTTGGTAAATCAGCCACGTTTTATTATCCAGCCAAGCCCACTCGCCAAATGCCAATGCGATAAGTAAACCTTGTAAAGAAAACCCTTCCGTCTGTTTGAGGCTATTTTGTAGAAAATCTGTGCGGAAAGAAAAATCCTCCCCAATTTTGACCGCACTTTTCACATTCCCTATGGCAATAATTCTTTTGGAAAAATACCATTGCTGTCGATCAAATCCCCTATGGTTTAATCTCGCCGAAATAGGACGAAGCTTTACATCCGCTCGCCAAATTTCACCTACTTGTGGCTTTTCCGGCGCTTTCCAATTAATAAAAATTTGTTGTGCTTTTCCATCAAATAAAGACGTTGTCGCAACCAATGTTTGATAATCTTGCTGGTGAAGAATTTCTGAGATGTGAAGATCTAAGGTGAGTTTATTCGGTAAACTTGAAATTCTCTCTGCTTGTCCCAATAACGATAAAGCTGGTGAATGTGCATAAGCTAAAGTAATCAAAAACAAGATACCGCTCATACAAAAATTTCTGGCTTTAAAATAATTGAACCAATGGAAACAAAGTGCGGTCATAACCAACATTAAAATGCTCAGCCCAGCCTGTTGCCAAGTGAACAGTAAAAAATCTGGCACGACAAGCAAGGATAAGGCTGAGAGAATGAGCATCATGCACAGTTGAAATAGCGTGATTTTCATTTTAAGTGTGATTTATAGCGAGAAAGTAGGCAAACTAGCCTTAACCTCACAGATAAGCAAATAAACATACTGTTTTTTGCGATCACGATCGCAAATTTAAAATTTCTAAGCTAAATTTATTTGCTAAATAGGTGAAGTTCTGCTATTTATATCGCCCTTAAAAAACAGGGTTCTTATGTCAGCTATTTTTTAGCCGATAAGAATCAATCAAAACAACAAGACAGGAAGTCGTTAAAATCTTTACTACATTAGGAGTTATCAATGTCTAAGGCATCTCTAAGTTTGCTGGATTTAGCCGGTGTTAAGCCTTATCAACCAAAGAAAGATGAGGAATACATGAATGAAGATCAGATTCTTCATTTCAGAAAAATTTTAACTGCGTGGCACGAGCAAATTGTGGAAGAAGCATCAAGAACGGTTGCTCATATGCAAGATGAAGCATCAAACTTCCCAGATCCAGCTGACCGTGCGACCCAAGAGGAAGAATTCAGTCTTGAATTACGTAACCGCGATCGTGAGCGTAAATTAATGAAAAAGATTGAATACACATTGAAAAAATTAGATACCGATGATTTCGGTTATTGCGATTCTTGTGGCGAAGAAATTGGCATTCGTCGTTTAGAAGCACGCCCTACTGCTGATCTTTGTATCGATTGCAAAACCCTTGCTGAAATTCGTGAAAAACAAGTCGCAGGTTAATTTATTTAAGTCATCCAACAAAAAAGTGCGGTCAAAAACAACCGCACTTTTCGTGTTTTTATCAAATGCGCATTAAACATCGAGAATGGAGTAAATTATTCTTACTTATATAAAAAATTTATTTGGTAAAAAAACTAAAAAAGAAACCGAAACCAATATAAATTCGCCCGTTCCCAAAACGGCGCCAAAAAGCAAAAAATCAAACGTTTCAAAAACAGAGCGTTCACAACCCAAGATCGCCCCGTCCTCTTCTCACCATAAAAAAACCAATACTCAAGCATCTCGCTACGACAAACATAGCGTGAAAGCCTCTCATTTCGGCATTAATCCACGTATGTTTAGTCGTAATGCCATTACTGTGGTAGAAAAATTGCAACGCCAAGGTTATGAGGCTTATATCGTTGGCGGCTGTTTACGTGATTTATTATTAGGTAAACATCCAAAAGATTTTGATGTGGCAACGAATGCACGTCCTGACCAAATTCAAGCGGTATTTCAACGTCAATGCCGTTTAGTCGGTCGTCGTTTCCGTCTTGCGCACATTATGTTTGGACGCGATGTGATAGAAGTGGCCACATTCCGTGCGAGCCATTCGGATGCACGCAGCGAAAATCAAGCCAAACAAAGTGATGAAGGGATGTTACTGCGTGATAACGTGTATGGCACCATTGAACAAGATGCGGAGCGTCGTGACTTTACCGTAAACGCCCTTTACTACAATCCGCAAGATAATACGTTGCGTGATTACTTCAACGGAATTGATGACCTGAAAAACGGAAAATTACGTCTGATTGGAGATCCCGTTACCCGTTATCAAGAAGATCCTGTGCGTATGCTACGCTCTGTGCGCTTTATGGCGAAATTGGATATGTTCTTAGAAAAACCAAGTGAACAGCCCATTCGTGAGCTTGCGCCATTGCTGAAAAATATTCCACCCGCGCGTTTATTCGATGAAAGCTTAAAATTATTGCAGTCTGGCAATGGTGTAAAAACCTATAAACTACTGCGTCAATATGGTTTATTTGAACAGCTTTTCCCAAGCTTAACGCCTTATTTCACCGAAAAAGAAGACAGCCTTGCGGAACGCATGATTTTAACTTCGTTAAATTCAACGGATGAACGTATTGCCGATAAATTGCGTATCAATCCAGCCTTTTTATTTGCGGCATTCTTCTGGTATCCATTGCGCGAAAAAGTGGATGTGTTGAAAAATGAAGGTGGCTTAAACAATCACGATGCTTATGCCCTTGCGGGAAATGAAGTGCTTGATCAATTATGTCAATCATTAGCCGCACCTCGTCGTCACACCTCTGTCATCCGTGATATTTGGATGTTGCAATTACAACTGCTTAAACGCACGGGTTCTCACCCTGCTCGTACAATGGAACATCAAAAATTCCGTGCAGCCTTTGATTTATTGGCGATGCGTGCTGAAGTGGAAGGCGGTGAAACCGTTGAACTCGCAAAATGGTGGCATGAGTACCAACTGAGCAATCAAGAACAACGTCGCCAATTGGTTCAAGAGCAACAAAAATTGCATCCTGCACCGAAGAAAAAATATTACCGCAGACGTAAACCTAAGGCGGCTAACTAATGGTTCAAGTGTATATCGCCCTTGGCAGCAATTTAAATACGCC
>CAUUXN010000093.1:0-6612 GCA_963548985.1 uncultured Haemophilus sp.
TTACCCGAAATACGATAACGATTATGCACAGCACTTAAACCGTCAATAGAAAGCCCAATGAGAAAATGATGTTGTTTGAAAAATGCGGCCCATTGATGATTAATAGCAATGCCATTGGTTTGAAAGGCGTTTGTGATCTGTTTGCCTTGGGCAAATTCCTGCTGATATTCAACGGCTTGTTTATAAAAATCTAAGCCTAAGAGAGTCGGCTCCCCCCCTTGCCAAGCAAATTCAACCACATTACCGACATGAGATTGGATATAGTTTTTGACGTAATGTTTTAAGGTGTCTTTCGACATAAAAGGCGCATGTTTCCCCAACTGTTCTGATTTTTCCAAATAAAAGCAATATTCACACTGAATGTTACAGTGAAAACTGCTTGGTTTCGCCATTAAGTGAAAATGAGCTTGTGGTAGAAAAACAGACATCAACCATCCTTTGTTACAACATTATTTATGACCAGATATTCGGTCTAATGCGCCATTTTGTTTGAGTTCTTTTGCAATACGAATCGCAGTTTCAGTTTCACAGCCAGCATATTCTGCAATTTCACGATATGTCCAATTATAATCAGGAAAATGTTGTTTGAGAAAATACAAACTATCCATCACGCGATCTAAAGTGCGCAAATAGGCACTTTTTGCCAAACGTTCCTCTGCTTCGCGTAATTCATCTGCCAAAATCTGTAATAAACATTGGCTCATCACCGTATTATGCGTAAAAAACTCGCTCACTACATTAGGCTTGATGCGAGTAATCTCCGCATCAATTAAGACTTTTGCATTACAATGATAATGTTTATCCGCCATCGAAAACAAAGTTCGAAAACCAAAATAATCGCCCTTGGAATATAATCGCACTAAGCTTTCCTTGCCATTTTCAAGGGTATGAAATAAGCCAACCAAGCCTGCTTGCACATAATAAAATTCATGTGCTGACTCACCTTGTTGATACAAGAAGGAACCTTTCGGCAAGTGATGCAGCTCAGTAAACTGACAATGTGATAATTCAGTAGGCTTGATTGCGCAATTTTCCATAATCGTCCCTTAAAAGTGCGGTCAATTTTTTATTGGTTTTACACTTCGTTTATAATCCGATATACCCAGTTTTCTAATGGATCATTTAAGCGTTTCATTTCTTGACGCATTTCTTCCAACATCTCTTTTTTGACCGATTCATATTCTGGCTTGTAGAACAAATTATGCATTTCAGCCGGATCGTTTTTCACATCATAAAGCTCACAAATGTCCGAAGCATTAAACACTAATTTATAGTCCTTACGGTGCCACATACGTTGTTCAAAGTAAACGAAATGCCCCGCCAACTGAGCCAATATCCCTTTGCGTTGATTATCTTGATGTTGACGAACAATCGGCAAAATACTTTCCCCTTCAAAGGCGGAAGGAATTGGCTGATTAGCCAAATCGTAAACTGTCGAGGTTAAATCATGGAGATAGACAAGGTTATCATCTTGTTGATTAATGCGGTTTGAATTCGGATCTTTGATAATCATCGGAATGTTGTAAGTGGTATCAAACATGAACTCCCCTTTCTCAATCATTCGATGAGCGCCCATCGCATCCCCATGGTCAGCGGTTGCCACAATAAAAGTGCGGTCATAAATACCGTTGTTTTCTAAAAAAGTAAACAACTCGCCAATTGCATCATCAATCAAGGTGATATAACCCCAGAATTTTGTGATCACTTCTTTCCAATGATCTTCACTCGCTTCCCACATCCCCCACATTTTAGAGATGGTACGATAGTGTCCTGGTTTACCTTCTAGTGGCTTGAAGAAGCTTTCATCTAGCACCACATCTTCTTTTCGATACATGGAATAATAAGGCTCTGGCACGATACAAGGCGTATGCGGTCCCCAGAAATTAATCCATGTAAAGAACGGTTTATTTTCAGCAAGTGATTCACTAATATAACTTTTCGCTTCATCAATGATGAAATACGGGATGGTTTGTTCTTTTGTGCCTGAAAGCAAACCACAAAGTTCTTGTACACGTAAATGAGGGTTATCACCGAAATAAGCACGGCTCACTTCAGGAATTTCATAGCCTTTTTCATCTAACCATTCTTTATAACGATTGGAATGTGTCGGCGGTTGGTTGAACACTAAATTTTTATACACACCACTGCCCGGATAACCATAGCCATCAAAGTTGTGCCCTTTAATGCCATAATCTTCCGGCACGGATTTTGTACCCACGTGCCATTTCCCCACAACATAGGTGTTATAGCCGTCTAGTTTACCGATATTCGGTGCAGCTTCGCTCACTTCACCTGTACCGCCTTTTTCACCATTACGAATGATGCCATGGGTAGATGGCATTAAACCGGTAAAGAGCGAAGTCCGTGCGGGCCCACAAACGGAAGCTGGCGTAAAGGCATTATTAAAACGCACGCCATCTTTAGCTAGACGATCAATATTCGGGGTTTTAACGATCTGATGACCATAAGCCCCCAACATATCTTTACGCACTTGGTCGAGTAAAATATAGATAATGTTCATACACAATCCTTATCTATTTTAAGGGCGTACGTGATGTACGCCCGACTGCTTAATGTTGGTTAGAAAGATGTAATTGATGTTCTGTTTTTTCATTTTTTGGTCTAAAGACAATCAACACGATGAGTTGTAATACCGCATACACTTCCAACACTAACATTGGATTGCCATCTGGTGAAGCAATACCAATTGGTGATAAAAATGCATAAAGCGCAATTAAACCAAGAATTAATGAAACAGATGTTACTTTAATGTATTTCCAATTGGTTAAGTCTACATCGCCTTTATTGATGGTATTTTCCACATAAGGTTCACGTTTTAAGAATTGACCTAGAATCAACATGAAAACAACATCAAATACGAATAATCCGCCCATCACATACACGAAATTGATTTTCACATTGAACACCCAAACAATACTGAAATAAAGTACTACGTGTACAAGTAAAGCAATACGTGCAGCCAAGCCAGAAACAGTTTTATTAAATAAACCCACAGCAAATAACGCCACGATTGGAATATTCACAAAACCGGCAAAGCGTTTAGTGATTAAGAAAATACCATCTGTACCGAACATCAAAAGTGGACCAATAATCATGGTCACAATCGCCATAATGGTTGAGACTTTTTTCGCATAGACGATCAACTCTTGATCGGTACGTTGTTTTTTACTGATAGATGGTAATAAGTCTTTACAATAAATGGTCGCTGCAGAGTTTAAGAACGAGTTAAAGGTACTTAAAATTGCACCGAAAAGTGCCGCAATAAAGAAGCCTTGTAATGCAGTTGGCATCACTTTATTAACCAATAATGGATAAGAGGTATCAATTGGATTTAAGCCTTCACCTAAAATATGGAAACTCAATAAACCCGGTAAATTAAGAATAATCGGTAATGTGAGTAGGAAAAGCGCTGCAATTAAAATCCCTTTTTGACCTGATGCTAAATCCTTCGCCCCTAAACAACGTTGTACGATGGCTTGGTTCGTTGTCCAATAGAAGAAGTGAACAACCATAATACCGGTAAAAATTGTCGGCCAAGGAGTAGAATCTGTTGAGCTACCAATGGCGTTCCATTTTTCAACGTGAGTGGTAGTAATTATATTCAAGCCTTCAGAAATGCTGCCATTACCTAAGTAAAGCAATGCAAATATAGGCACAAGCAATGCACCAATCACTAAAATCACGGCATTGATGGTATCAGAAACCGCTACCGCTTTTAACCCGCCAAAAATCGCATAAATCGCACCGACAACACCAATAGCAATCACCGTATAGACAATTGCTTGAGCGTAGCTTAATCCAAAGATCGTTTCTAGATTGAAGATTTTGTTAAAGGCAATTGCCCCAGTATAAAGTGCGGTCGGAATAACGATTAAAAGATAGAAGACCAAGAATAATCCTGACATAATCAAACGAGTTTGACGGTCAAAGCGATTTTCAAAGAATTCAGGAATGGTGGTATAACCGTTACGCAAATATTTCGGCAACATATAAAGCGCCAAGAAACAAAGCGGAATCACCGTTGGCACAGTCCACGCAATAATAGAAAAGTTGTTTTGATAAGAAACGGCATTCACCCCAATCAATTGCTCAGTAGAAAGTGAAGTTAAAACCATTGAGCAACCAATCACAATACCGCTTAATCCTCGTCCCGCTAAGAAATAACCTTTCGAGGTGGTTAAATCATCGTTTTTCGTCCGTAGCCATGAAATATAGGCTACCAAAGCTGTTACGATGAGGAAACTCGAAACTGTTAATAGCATACGCTCCTCCTTGTAGAAGCCATTATTAAATTCTATTTATAGACTACTGCTAGGTGTATAAAGAGCATATGATAATTGTCATACTGATTGTGTGAGAAGGATCACAAAATTAAAATAAAGTCTGTTTTTATAGATAATTATGAGCAAGATCATAAATTATTTATTTATCCAAAAGAATAATAATGCCGTACTCCCACAAAAAAGGAGTTTGAAATGAGTTTACAGTTAATTTTTATTTTAATTTTATGTGGTGTGATGACAAATATAATGTCCGCTATTTTTGGCATTGGTGGCGGTGTATTGATGGTACCTATTCTCTACACCTTATTCCCACAGTTCCCTTTACAAATGATTGCTGCAACATCATTGACGATTGTCATGGGGTCATCCTTTATTAACTTAATTTATTTTTACAAACAAAAAGTATCGATTAATTACAAAGCGATGCTCATTTGGTCTGTGGGTATGATTATTGGTGTGCAGCTAGGATTCGAATCCAGTTTTTATGTACCTGATATTGCCATCATCAGTGTGTTTGTTATCACACTTTCCCTATTAGCAATTCGTACTATTTTTAGTAAAGAAACCGCAATAATTCAGCAATCTACAGCGGATGAAACGATTAAAGGAATCGGTCTTTCAACGGTAGGCGGATTTATTGCTGGCATGACCGGCATTGGAGGTGGCTCAATTATGGCGCCTTTAATTGGACAATTAAAATCCGTTAAAGCCCATCAAATTGCCCCTTATACCAACGCGATGATGTTTATTGGTGGGCTAGGTAGCCTTTATGGCTATCTTTCAAAAAGTTCGACTTATCACTTTGGTTGGCAAATCGGTTATGTCAATTTTTCGATAGTGATTATTGTTGTGCTAAGTGCTTTTGTAACCGGATTTTTCTCAATGAAAATCCGAGGTAAATTATCACCGCACTTAGTCAAAAAACTATTAGGTATTATTTTATTAGTAATCAGCGCTTATATGTTACTTATCCATTCCATAAAATAAAAATGGCAGAGGAAAATACCCTCTGCCATTTCGGTTATTTTTCTTCTTTTTTCACTTCATCCCACAGAATATCCATTTCGATTAAAGAAAGATCTTTAAGTGATACGCCTCGTTCTAAGGCCTTTCCTTCAACTTTGCGAAAACGTTGTTCAAATTTATTATTCGCCTTACGTAAAGCCTCTTCTGCGTTACATTTAAGGTGACGAGACAAATTGACTGTCGCAAAAAATAAATCCCCAATTTCCTCTTCTATTCTTTCTTGATTACGAGGTGTTTGGTTGACTTCATCTCGTACTTCCTTCAATTCTTCTTCAACTTTAGCAAATACAGGCTCAAGTTCATTCCAATCGAATCCAACCTTTGAACACTGTTTTTGAATTTTCTGTGCTCTTAACAATGCAGGAAAAGCATTCGGAACATTATCTAAAATAGACTGTTGTTTTTGAGCTGATTTTTCTTGAGCTTTGATGCTGTTCCAACGGGCTAAAGCTTCTTCTTCATTTCCTGCTGTTGCATCACCAAATACATGAGGATGGCGACGTACAATCTTTTCAGAAACATCATTAAGAACATCATCAAATGTGAAATAACCATCCTCTGAAGCAAGCTGACTGAAGAATACTACCTGTAATAAAAGATCACCAAGCTCTTCTCTTAAATTCGCAATATCTTTCTTTTGGATGGCATCAATAACTTCATAAGTTTCTTCAGTTAAACAAGAAATCATGGAGTCATAATTTTGTTTAAGATCCCAAGGACAACCGCCATTAGGATTGCGTAATTGTGCAATTAATTGAATAAAATCTTGAATAGAATAACGCATAAGAATATCTCTGAAATACTAAAATGCAATTAGTATAAAACGAATAACAAAATAGACAATATTCTTACAAAAATTAAAGATAAATTGATAAGAAATAATGGCAGGGGCGGAGAGGCTCGAACTCCCAACACCCGGTTTTGGAGACCGGTGCTCTACCAATTGAACTACGCCCCTATTGGTATTAAGAATTGGCGGAATGGACGGGACTCGAACCCGCGACCCCCTGCGTGACAGGCAGGTATTCTAACCAGCTGAACTACCACTCCGCTAAATGAGGTATAATTGGCAGTGACCTACTCTCACATGGGGAAGCCCCACACTACCATCGGCGTAACAATGTTTCACTTCTGAGTTCGGTATGGATTCAGGTGGTACCATTGCACTGTTGCTGCCAAAATTTTTATTTTGTTAATTTACTCTAAAAATAAACTAACAAAATAAAAAGTACCTGGCGGTGTCCTACTCTCACATGGGGAAGCCCCACACTACCATCGGCGC
>CAUUXN010000094.1:0-6440 GCA_963548985.1 uncultured Haemophilus sp.
TTAAAATTTCGTATTGTAAACCGCTGTCAGTCACGTTTACGCCCGCTTTTTTCGCGTTTTCTTCTAAGAATTTTTTACCTTCTTCTTCAATCGCTTTAAATTGCGCTTGTTGTGCTTCAGCCGCTTGTTGTTGAAGGGCTTGAACAGAATGCATTAAATCATTAATTTCTAATGCAGGTTGATTACGATTTAACGCATCGAAAATGCCTTTTGCTACCGCTTCAACAGAAATATCCATTTGGCTATCTGCTAATTGTTGACCGATTTGTAAACCGATACCGTAGCTGCCTTTTTCAGAAATACTTTCTAATTTTACTTGTTCAAAAATTTGAGCTGTCATTGTTTTTTCCTTTGTTGTAAAACTATTTTTTCAATGCCAAGATTTCACCCATGCGAACAGGTTCATCAACACTTAAATGATCGGCAATTTGTACTTGTCCGGCTTGGAATAAATTAATTACGGTAGAACCAAGTTGGAACCAACCCATTTCTTGACCTTTGCTTAATTTAACCGCACTTTCACCTTCATAAGTCCATACTTTCACTTCGTTATGACGTGGCGGATTAATAACGCCAGCCCAAACAGTGCCGATACTCGCAGTGATTGTTGCACCTACTAAGATTTGTACCATGGTACCGAATTCAGTATCAAAGACACAAATCACACGTTCATTACGTGCGAAGAGGTTAGGCACATGTTTCGCTAAAAACGGATTGACGGAGAATAAATCACCTGGTACGTAAATCATTTTGCGAAGAGTACCATCACATGGCATATGCACACGGTGATAATCACGTGGTGATAAATAAGTGGTGATGAATTCCCCATTTTTAAAGGTCTCGGTTAAATCTTTATCTTCCGCTAATAAATCATTTAAGCTGAAGAAGTGACCTTTTGCTTGTAATAGACGATCATCGTCAATGTGTCCACATTCACTTACACGGCCATCCGCAGGACAACAAAGTGCGGTTGGATTTTGGTTAATTGGTCGTGCATTTTCTTTTAATGGACGGATAAAGAATTCATTAAAACTGGCGTAATCACTGAATTTTTCTTTTTCAGCAATGCTCATATCAATGTTGTATTTTTTTGCAAACGCTTTAATCACAAAATGTGTCACGGCGCCCCATTTTTGTTTAGCTAACCAACCTGCTGCTTGTGTCATATAGATTTGTGGCATCACATATTGAAATGCAATTTTTAGGCGTTGCCAATAAGAAATTGGGTTCATTGATTTCTCCAATAAGATTTAAAAGTCGGGCGATTATAACAACTTATTTCACTTGTGCAATGTTAGTCGAGGTTTTTGCGTAAGATACAAGCAAGAAGCCGACATTTGTCGGCCTCTTTTTGCGTTTATAAAATCATTTTGACTAATTTGTCTGCTTGAATCCGAGCAAATTTCTTCAACAGTTTTTGCACCGGTTCAGGATATTGCGTCAATTCTTCTAATTCAGAATAATCTTGCAATACTTTGGTATGTTGGCGGATGTGCGACAATTCTTGTTCCACTTGAGGCAGAAGTTCTTGTTTTGGATCGTGGATTAATAATCCATTTTCCGCATCTAAACGCCATGCGCGCGGGTTTAAGTTGTTCCCCGTTAAAAGAATATACTGGTTGTCCACCCAAACACCTTTGAGGTGATAAGTGTTATCGCCGTCTTTCCATAAACGCACAGTTAAATGGCCATTTTTAATGTAAGCATCAAATTTCTCGCAGAAACGACGAAGATTGCTTTCATATAAATAAGGCAATGCACCTGCCATTTTAAATGGCTGCTCTGGTGGAATATAGAAATCGTTCGCGACTTTATCACCCACGATAATTTCGACACGTTTTCCTTGTTCTAATAAGCGGGCAAGTTTACTTCTTAGTGTGCGAGGGAAGTTGAAATAAGGCGTACAAATCACCAATTTTTCCTGCACTTGTAAGAATAAATCTTCGATAACTTGATTTAATTCATTGCCGGATGCACCTAAACCAAAAAGTGGTGAAATGCTTAAAACATCGGAAAAACCAACCGCACTTTCTAGCTGATATTCAGCATGAGCCGCTAAGTTTTTACGATAAGCTTTTATTGCACTACGAATTTCTTTGGTGCGAGGACGGTTAGCCACATCTAATGGATGTACCGCACTGAAATCCAATAAATAATCATTGATGAAATTAACCATAGAGTCTGCCAGTGCAGCATTATGGATTTTTTGATAGCGGTCGTAACGGTATTTATCTTGTTGTTGTAAATACACGTTATTAATACTTGCGCCGCTATAAAGCACGGTATCATCAAAGACAAAGCCTTTAATATGTAATACACCAAAGACTTCGCGGGTATTAATTGGCACACCGAAGAACATATTCGGTTCATCGGGAAGTTGATAGGTTTGGCGTTGTTCACAATACCAATCAGCATTAGTAGCAGATTTTTCTGCACCGAGTAAATTGCGTTGTCCGCGATGCCAATCCACTAAAATTTTCACATCCAATTCTGGATGATCTTGTTTTACGCGATAAATTTCATTGAGAATTTCTTGTCCAGCTTCATCTTTTTGCCAATAAAGTGCGGTCACGTAAATGCGTTTTTTAGCTTGGCGAATTAATTCTATAATTTGTGCTTTGAATTCAAGCGGACTAAACAGAAACTCAACCTGTTCTGCCTGTAAAGGAAGAAAAGGCAAATTTTTTAAATTTTGTTCTGCTCGTTTAGCTTTATTGATTAACATAATCCATCTCTACACTAAAAATTAATGCTCTAGTTTACAATATTTCCTTTGTGGATTGATAGAAAAAAGGTTTTTTTTCGTTATAATGCTCACAAATTTTCGCATTTTTTGGCGAATTATTATCCAATTTTTCCTTCGAGAAGCAAATTATGAGCAATTCACGCAAACTATCATTTCAAACAAATTCCACCAAATCTTTTCAAGAGCGTAGCCCAAAACGTGCATTTAATGACAAAGAACGTCGTTTTGATGATCGTCGTAATAATGAAAAACGTGAGGGAAATCGACCGCACTTTGATAAAAAACGGGATGATCGTAAACCTTCTCGTGGCTTCCAACAGCAAGAAGTGAGAGAACCGAAAATTGCTGAACTTTCATTAAATAAAGCGAATGGTGAAAGTGGCTCGGTAAAAGTAATGGTGAAAAGTACGGGCGTGAGTTATAAACCGAAAGAAAAGAAAACAGGCGCATTATCACCACGCGCACCAGAGAAAATTAAAAAGAACCGTGCTGAAGAAATGAAAGTGTATGGCGAAAATGCGTGCTTAGAATTGTTTGCAGAGCGTCCGGAGAGCATTGTTCGCGTATGGGCAACGGTGCAAATGGCGCATCGAATTGGCGAGATTTTCAGTTATTTAGCCGCGAATAAAAAAGTATATCACGTGGTGGACAGCGATGAGCTAAGCTTAGTAAGTGGTACCGAGCATCATGGTGGCATTTGTATGCTAGTGAAGAAGCAACGTACTTTTTCTTTGCTAGGTTATTTAGATGTCCCGCGTCAAGAGGACTGCTTAGTGGTGCTTGATCAAGTTAATAATGCACAAAACCTAGGTGGCGTTGTGCGTACTTGCGCCTTCTATGGCATTAAAAATGTGGTAACAAATCAAGTTGAACAGCTTTATGCACCGGCTGCGATGCGTGTAGCTGAAGGCGGAATGGAGCATATTCGTATTTTAGAAACAGAAAGTACGGAAATTGCGTTAGAGGCTTTACGTAAGGCTGGTTATCAGATTATTCATGTATCAACCAATAAACAGGGTATTGCGTTGGAACAACTCAAATTTGCAGCCAAAGTTGCATTAGTATTGAGTGAAGGCAGCACAGATGATATTCGTGAGAAAGAAGATGTAAATGTGCGTCTTTCTTTAAGTAATCCATTAAAAATCGGATTAAATATTGCGGTAAATACAGGAATTTTATTAGCACATTGGTATGTAAAATAACCTCAAGTGCGGTTATTTTTACACTTATTTTCAAGGCTGGTAGATGTCAGCCTTTTTTCTTTTTTAAAATGTGTGTCACTTAATTTTTCATCTTTCTTTCATAAAGTTTTTGGGGGAAGTTGGACAAAAGATCTATACTATTCCGAGTAGTTATTTAACAGGGAGTTTTTATGCCTGAACGTTCAGCCAATATTAGTACACATGATCCTTTCGGAAGTTTATTAGGTTATGCACCGGGTGGGATTGCGATTTATTCATCAGATTATCATACAGCCGATGAGAAAGAGTATCCGGATGATGCTGCCTTTCGCAGTTATTTAGGAAGAGAGTACATGGGCTACAAATGGCAGTGTGTAGAATTTGCGCGCCGTTATTTATATCTCAATCATGGCATGGTGTTTACTGATGTAGGAATGGCTTACGAGATCTTTTCTCTACGATTTTTACGTCAAGTGGTAAATGATGCTTTATTACCCCTACAAGCCTTTGCAAATGGTTGCAAACGTAAGCCTGAAGCAGGCGCATTGTTGATTTGGCAAGAAGGTGGTGAATTTAAACATACGGGGCATGTGGCGATTATTACCGAAGTCTTAGAGGATAAAATCCGCATTGCTGAGCAAAACGTGATTCACTCCCGCTTACCTAGCGGGCAGCAATGGACGCGTGAATTACCAATGACAGTTTCAGAAACGGGGTATTTTCTGCATGATACCTTTGATGATACCGAAATTTTAGGTTGGATGATCCAAACGGAAGACACTGAATACAGTCTACCTCAGCCAACGCCAGAAAAAGAGAAACTTGAAATTCATGCAGAACATATTGAAAACAATGGTCAGTTTGAGCATAAATGGCTGAATGAGCAAAATGAATTTGAAGCTGCCTATGTGAAGGCTATGGGAGGGCATAAAGTCAGCCATTCGGATCAATATCGCTATTTTACGATATCTGAAACAGCACAACATGAGTTGATTCGTGCAACTAATGAATTACATTTAATGTATTTGCATGCCACAGACAAAGTGTTAAAGGACGATAAGTTATTAGAATATTTCAATATTCCAAAATTATTATGGCCTCGCTTACGTTTATCTTGGCAAAATCGCCGTTATCAAACCATTACGGGGCGTTTAGATTTCTGCATGGATAGTCGTGGATTGAAAGTGTATGAATACAACGCTGATTCAGCCTCTTGTCATGCGGAAGCCGGTGAGTTTATGAATCGATGGGCAATCCAAGGCGGATTGAATATTGGTGAAAATCCTGCTGATGGTTTACGTAATGCATTAGCGGATTGTTGGAAACACAGTGAAGCTACGCCGCTTGTTCATATTATGCAAGATCATGATGATGAAGAAGATTACCACTCATTGTTTATGCGTAATGCACTGGTTCAAGCAGGATTTCAAGCCAAAATTATTCATGGTACAGAGGGGCTACATTGGGATAGTCGTGGTCGTTTAATTGATGATGAAGATAACCAGATAAAAACGGTGTGGAAAACATGGGCTTGGGAAACCATGTTAGAGCAACTTCGTGAAGATGCGACAGGCATGGAAGTGGCTCCACCAATTCGTACGGGATATCCTGAAGATAAAGTGCGGTTAATTGATGTGTTACTTCGTCCGGAAGTCTTAGTTTACGAGCCACTTTGGACAGCCATTCCAAGTAATAAAGCGATCTTACCTGTATTATGGTCATTATTCCCAAATCATCGTTATCTACTTGAAGCGGGATTTGAATTGACACCTGAACTGATTAAAAATGGTTACGCACAAAAACCAATTGCAGGTCGTCGAGGTGATAATGTGAAACTCATTGGCGAGTGTAAATCTGTACTCGATAGCACAGATGGCCGTTTTGATAAGCAGGAAAGTATTTATCAACAACTGTGGTGTTTACCAAAAGTGGAAGACCAATATGTTCAGGTTTGTACTTTCACTGTAGGGGGGCATTATGGTGGTAGTTGTTTACGCTCAGACCCAAGTTTGGTCATTATGGGAAATAGCGATATGCAACCGTTAAGAGTATTATCAGATAAAGATTTCCTTAAGAAATAAAAATAAAATCGGCACTCAATGGGTGCCGATTTGTTATTGTTAATTTATAAAATTATTTTGCTTCTTTGTTATCAGTTGGTTTTTCATCTGTTTTTAACATATCAGCAGGAATAAAAGTTTGTTGTACTTTTGACATATCTGGAAGATGGTGTGCAATCCCTTTGTGACAGTCGATACAGGTTTTGTTTTGTTCCTGTGCAAGTGCGTGCATTTGTTGTGCCACAGTTTTTTGTTGTGAGTAATCCATATCATTAAAGTTATGGCAGTTACGACACTCTTGTGAGTTATTCGCTTTCATACGCGCCCATTCGCGTTCTGCCATTTCTAAACGATGTTTTTCGAATTTTTCTTTAGTATCTACTTTACCCGTAAAGTATGCATAAACTTCAGTCGATGCCTGCATTTTACGAACCATTTTTGGAATGAATTCAT
>CAUUXN010000095.1:0-6345 GCA_963548985.1 uncultured Haemophilus sp.
GTTTTAACGGTTCAATTTTCCAGATATTTTTCGCATATTCAAGAATCGTACGGTCTGATGAGAAGAAGCCCATATTTACCATATTTTGAATGGTACTTGCTATCCATGCATCACGATCTTGATATTTTTTATCTACCGCTTTTTGCGCTTCCACATAACTGCGGAAATCAGCAAAGGATTGATAATAATCGTGGTATTGTAAACCTTGAATTAGAGAATGATAACGGTTCGGTTCCTCTGGTGAGAAATCACCACGAATGATTTGGTCAATGACTTCACGTAACTGCTCGTCATTTTGATAATAATCAAACGGACGATAACCTTCGCGACGTAAGGCTTCCACTTGTTCAACCGTATTACCAAAGATAAAGATATGATCCTTACCAACGTTATCTAAAATCTCAACGTTCGCACCATCAAGTGTACCCAATGTTAACGCACCATTTAAGGCAAATTTCATGTTACTGGTACCTGATGCTTCTGTTCCTGCAAGAGAGATTTGCTCAGAAATATCTGCTGCTGGAATGATTAATTGTGCAAGACTTACGCTGTAGTTCGGGATAAATACAACTTTTAAACGACCTTTTAAGCGCTCATCGTTATTGATGACATTCGCTACATCGTTAATTAAACGAATGGTTTGTTTTGCCGCATAATAAGCAGAAGCCGCTTTACCCGCTAAAATAAATACGCGTGGCTGCCAATCTTTTTCTGGGTGAGCCAACATTTCGTTGTAACGAGCAATAATGTGTAACACATTAAGCATTTGACGTTTGTATTCGTGAATACGTTTTACTTGAACGTCAAATAATGCGTGTGGATCTAAATCGATGTTAAGTGTTTTCTTCACATATTGTGCTAATTTCACTTTGTTATCGTATTTGATATCCGCGACAGCACGCTTAAATTCACCTTTATCTGCAAACGCTTTAAGTTTTTCAATTTGACTTAAATCGCAACGCCATTGAGAACCAATATATTGATCAAATAAAGCTGCTAATTTTGGATTCGCTACTGCAAGCCAACGACGTGGTGTAATACCGTTTGTCACATTGGTGAAACGTTCTGGATAGATACGTGCAAAATCAGCAAAGGTTGAAGAAACCATAAGATCTGAGTGAATTGCTGCTACACCGTTTACTTTATGAGAACCAACAACAGACAACCAACCCATGCGAACTTTACGTTGATGTCCTTCCTCGATAAGCGATACACGACGGATAAATTCCATATCGGTGGTGACATAAGTTTTCACATACTCAAGGAAATGATCATTGATTTCAAAAATCATTTGTAAGTGACGAGGCAAGATTTTCGCCATCATTTCTACCGGCCAGGTTTCTAATGCTTCTGACATTAAAGTATGACAAGTATAAGAGAAGATACGACGAGTCACATCCCAAGCGTTTTGCCATGAATAACCGTGCAAATCAATTAAGATACGCATTAACTCAGGAATCGCTAATGCTGGGTGAGTATCGTTCAAGTGGATCGCTACTTTATCTGCTAAGTTATCTAACGTGCCATGTGTTCTTAAATGACGACGAAGAATATCTTGTAAAGACGCTGATACTAAGAAGTACTCTTGACGTAAACGCAATTCACGACCATTCCAGGTAGAATCATCCGGATAAAGTACACGAGAAAGGTTTTGGTTAGCTGAACGAGTCGCTACTGCCGCTAAGTGATCACCTCGGTTAAACTCGGCTAAATCAAACACTTCTCCACCATGAGCAGACCATAAACGCAACGTTGACGCTGAATCATTTTTATAGCCAGGAATCATTTGGTCGTATGCAAGTGCGGTCACTTTTTCAGCCGGATTCCAAATACATTTTTTGCCTTCAAAATAAATATGACCACCAAAATCAATACTGAAACGTTTTGATGGACGCATAAATTCCCAAGGTGCGCCTTTTTCTAACCAATCATCCGGGCGTTCAACTTGTTGACCATTTTCAATTTTTTGACGGAACATACCGTATTCATAACGAATACCATAACCCATTGCTGGAATTGCTAACGTTGCAAGTGAGTCCATAAAACAAGCAGCAAGACGACCTAAACCACCATTACCTAAACCAGGATCCACTTCTTTTTCAATAATCTCTTCTAAATCAACATTTAATTCAGCCAAGGCTTTTTGTGCCACGTCATAAACACCTTCTGCGATCATCGCATTAGAAAGTGTACGGCCAATTAAGAATTCCATAGAAAGGTAGTAAACACGACGAGTTTCTTCTGCACGAGATTGACGAGCGGTGGTAATCCAGCCTTCTGTCACTAAATCACGCACTGCATGAAGGGTCGCATTTAACCAGTCGCGTTGACTCGCCTCTTTTGGTGAACGACCAATTAAGAAAATTAATTTATAAACAATTGCTTTTTTTACGCCTTCAACATCAAGACTTGGTCGATTGTAGAGAAATGGCGAATCAAAATTGTCCATGATCATAGAAAGTAAAACCTCAATTAAAAAAACCGCGCAAATTTTAAGCTTTTTTAGGAAAAAAACAACAAAAATCCCCCTTCAAAGGCGATTATTTTTGAAGGGAGAGTCAATCTATTGAATTATTGGTTTAAAATGCTTAAATAGAGTTGCTCATATTGAGCGGCGGCATTTTTCCAACTAAAGTCCTGTGCCATGGCGTTATTACGAACCATCGCCCAAACACGTTGTTTTTGCCATAATGCAAAAGCATGTTGGATAGCGTTTCGTAAATCATCTGCTTCGGCTTTTTGGAATACAAAGCCTGTTGCAGTACGATCTTTAATGGTTTCACTTGTACTGTTCGTGACAGTATCGGCTAATCCTCCAGTTGCACGAACAAGCGGCAATGTGCCATATTGCAAGCCATACAATTGAGTTAATCCACAAGGTTCAAAGCGGCTTGGTACTAAAATTACATCACCACCGGCAACCATTAAATGTGAAAGCGCTTCATCATAACCAATTTTTACTGCAATATTTTCTGGATAACGTTGTGCCAATTGGCAAATCCCCTCTTCCAAATGTTTTGCACCTGAACCGAGAATCGCTAATTGACCACCTTGTTTCACAATTTCATCCGCTGTCGCAATCAATAAATCCACACCTTTCTGTTCTGTTAAGCGAGTCACCATCACAAATAAGAGTGCATCTGGCTGTTGTGGTAAATTGAAATAAGCTTGTAAATCGGCTTTATTTTTCTTCTTACCCGCGATAGATTTCAATTTGTAGTGATGCTGAATATACGCATCACAACTTGGATGCCAAATTTCTTGATCTACGCCATTTAAAATTCCTACCAACTTACCTGACTCACGTAAGCCCGTTAGTAAGCCTTGCAAGCCATAAGCAAAGTCCGGTGTGGTAATTTCTTTCGCGTAAGTAGGACTCACTGCTGTTACCATATCAGAATAATAGAGACCGCCTTTCAAATAGGAAATTTGACCAAATAACTCTAAACCATCAACATGGAACATCCCTTCTGGCAATCCAATTTCATGTAAATGGCGATGAGCAAATTGTCCTTGATAAGCCAGATTATGAATCGTGAATACCGATTTTGCTGGACGACCTTTATTGAAGAGATAAGCGGCGGCTAAGCCCGCATGCCAATCATGGGCATGAACCACTTCTGCTCGCCACCAACTGTCTAAGCCTGTCGCAAGCTCTGCGCCCACCCAGCCTAATAACGCAAAACGCTTATAGTTATCGGCATAATCATTGTAATCTGTATCATGATAAGGGTTTCCTTCTCGCCAATAGAGATGTGGTGCATCAATCAGATAAATCCCTACGCCATTGTATTCGCCATAACGTAACACAATGTGTCCAGCAAAATTATCAAATTCTGTCACGACATGCGTGTTCTCAATGCCTGCAGAAATTTTTGGATAAGCAGGCAATAAAATACGCGTATCAATACCAATTTCTTTTTGTGCAAAAGGTAACGCCCCTAAAACATCGGCAAGTCCACCGGTTTTAAGTAAGGGATACAGCTCCGAGCAAACATGTAAAACTCTCATAATTTTCCTTTTATACTTAAAATTGTGCTGTCATTGATAACAGCACAATCTTTTTAGTTCACTTAAAATACCGTCAAAATTGACCGCACTTTAGTCCAAATGTTCTTCATTAGTGACTTCTTCGCCTTGCAGTTTTTTCAACATGGCTGATGTAACAAGCACAACCTTACCAGTAGAACTCACGCGGAAACGTTTACTATCTAGGGCTTTATCCACACCGATTTCCATACCATCTGGAATAATGCAATGGCGATCAATAATGCAGTCTTTCAATGTACAATTTTTACCAATTTGTACTTGTGGTAACACGACACAGTGATCAACAGAAGAGTCTTCATCAATTTTGATTCTATCAAACAACACAGAATTACTAATAGATGCATCTGTAATCACACAGCCACCACCGATAAGCGAGTTATCCACCGGTTTGACATTCGCTTTTTTATAGAAGAATTTAGATGGATAAGCCTGTACTGGATTACCACGAATTGGCCAGCTTTGATCGTAAATATCTAATTGTGGATTTTCTGAAACCAAATCGATATTGGATTGCCAGAAGCTATCAAGCGTACCCACATCACGCCAGTAAATTTCACCTTCAGTATTTCGGCCCATACAAGAACGGCTGAATGGATGCGCATAAAGCACACCTTCTTCCAAGCATTTTGGTAACACATCTTTACCAAAGTCATGTGATGTACAAGGCGTATTGACTTCTCTATCTAACATTTTATAGAGATATTCTGCATCAAAGACATAGATACCCATTGAGGCTAATGATGTATCTGGTTTACCAACCATTGCTGGTGGATCTTTAGGTTTTTCAACGAAGGCTTTCACTTTCAGATTTTCGTTTACTGCCATCACACCAAACTCACTGGCTTCAGAACGTGGTACCTCAATACACCCTACTGTACATTTTGCTCCACTTCTCACGTGATCCATTAACATCACGCTGTAATCTTGTTTATAGATATGGTCGCCCGCAAGAATCAAAATATATTTTGGACGATAGTGATTGCGAATAATCGCCATATTTTGATACACTGCATCCGCTGTACCACGGTACCAGGTAGAATCATCAATTTGTTGACGAGCCGGTAACATATCAACGAATTCGCCACGCTCTTGCGGTAAGAATGACCAACCTGTTTGTAAGTGGCGTAATAAAGAGTGAGCGGCATATTGAGTCACCACACCGATGCGATTAAGACCGGAGTTAATACAGTTGGAAAGCGCAAAATCAATAATGCGACGATTACCGCCGAAATATAACGCAGGTTTAGCACGTTTGTCTGTTAATTCATGTAAACGAGAACCACGACCGCCGGCTAAAATAAGCACTAAAGTATCTTTAACCAATTCATATTTATTAAGATCACTTTTCATAACAAACTCCATAGTTTTAATCCTCCATATGTTCCAACACTTCAAATGCCACACCACTCACATCACATTGTTGAATCACTCTGTTTCCAATATCTGCAATCTTTTTCCATCTTCCATTTGGTAAATAAAAAGATTGCGCTTCAGTTTTTGCATTAATTAAGAAAAGGTAGCGACCATCCAACATCACTTGTAAGGCTTTTCTTTCCCGATTATGCCAATCGTCTAGGGTCATCGGGTTTCCACCACAATTCAACCACGCGACATTTTCATCCGACCACCAAGCATCCTGCTGCAAACTTTGAATTTTTTTTCGTAATGCTATTGTTTGCTTGGTAAAGTCAAATAAGGTTTGGTTAAAATCATCCCACTTTAACCACGTAATTTCGTTATCTTGGCAATAAGCATTGTTATTGCCATATTGGCTATTGCCGAACTCATCTCCGGCAAGCAGCATAGGTACACCATTTGCCAGTAATAAAGAGCCTAATAAGCCTTTTTCTGATAAAACACGGTTATTTTCGACCGTACTTTGCCATTCATCTACTAAATCGAGTTGAGAACCTTCAACTCCATGATTGTAACTATAGTTTTCATTCCGTCCGTCACGGTTCTCTTCACCGTTAGCTTCATTGTGTTTATGGTTATAGCTCACTAAATCTCGCAACGTAAAACCATCATGGGCTGTAATGAAATTCAAGCTACCATGCGGTAATCGACCTTCACGATTAAAGATATCGCTAGAGCCGGCAAAACGTTCAGCAAAGCCCCCCACTTCACCACTTTGCCATAACCAAAAACGGCACATATCATCACGAAAACGATCATTCCATTGAGAGAAATAAGCGGGAAAATACCCGACTTGGTAGCCGTAATGACCAATATCCCAAGGCTCTGCAATTAATTTAATTTGTTGTAGAACGTCATCCTGTTCCATTTCCACAAACA